>CAYWBR010000023.1:0-30610 GCA_964456675.1 uncultured Bacteriovorax sp.
TTTAAGTCTGACTCTGAAGCTTTAAAACACAAAGCGCTCACATCTGTGAGCGCCTCAAGATTTATTTCATTATTTAATCTTATTAATTGCATTATACTGGAGAGCTTAAGTCCACATTGGCAATTGATCGATCGTTATTCGATTTACCTTCCATGTGAAATCTAATTTTTGCAAGAGGGTTGAATGTATAACCATCCTTGCCACGAATGATATATTTTCGTTTGTTGTCTTTATCAGTTGGCTCGATTAATTTTCTTAGACGAGAAACTGATGTATAAATCAGCTTATCATGAATAAGAGGATTATATTCATCTCTCCAAATCATTTTTGCCAATTGTTCTTTATCAAAATATACACCTGGGTTTTTTGACAATAGAAACAGAATTTCTAATAATACAAATCGATGTTTAAAATCTATAGTACCCAGTGATTTCTCAACGATTTTTCTATTTGCTCGATCTAAAAATAAATCAACGGAAGAATCTGTTACATCAGAAATTTCATTATCTATTAATTGATATAAACGTTTAAACATCACTCGATCAATAGATTCATGAGCAAGGTTAAAAATCGCTAATGCATGATCGTAGTTTCCTGCTCTTTTAAAAGCTTGCCCCTTGCCATAAAGGATATAACCATAAAGATTCCAACACTTTTTTGTTTGTAAGAATTCGTTAGCTAAACGAAAGTAAGAAAGTGCTTTTTCTGTCTGATTTAACTCAATATATATTTTTGCATAGTAGGTGTACATCGCACCATTTAAATAGAATTTTTTTATAATTTTTAAAAGATCATTTAATTGATCTAAAAATCTCAATGATACTTCAAAATCTTTTCGATAATAAGCATTAGTCGCTAGTGACAAGAGGCACTTTGAAAGAAGTTCTGGTTCATTTTCTTCACTGGCTTTTTTGTAAGCCATTTCGAAACTTAATTTTGCTTCTTCAAATTTTCCTGCATAATTATGTACAACGCCTTGATTATAGAAAAATTCAGCGTTTAAAGTTGGCAGTGTACGAGAAAGTAAATCAACAAGGCGCTCAGTCTCTTTTATAAAATGTTGCGCTTTATGGTCTTCTAATTTTTCTGAAGCAATTCTAATGAGAAACCCATAAGCCTTTAGTACTGTAAAAGCATCAGTGCTTGTATCGGCCAGGGCCAATGACTTAACAAAAGCCGATTCGGCCTTGTCTAAATCAGCTTTATCGTAGTATATTTTTCCAATTTGGTAGTGGGCCCGGGCCAAATCTGTCTTTGTAAGGCTTCCCATACTTTCAAGACTTTTCTCAACATTTTGTTCATCATTGATAAACGTTAAAGTTGGATCGTCCACTTTAAAGACTGTTCCACTAAGGTCAATCGTCGTTGGCATATCTCTTTCCCCTGGTAAAAACCTTACACCTAATTTCGGTTTAGAAAACGATAAGGCAGAAGTTCATACCATGATGTAAGACTGGCGTCAAAACCCTAAATGTAAGATTTTTGCTTTGTGCTATGTTAACGGCTTGAAATACTTAAAGACAGGGGGATTTTCCTCATGTAAAATTTTCAGGATTTTGGTACTTTACGGAGAAAAAAAATGGCTAAATACGATCTAGATACTATCCGTCACTCAACAGCTCACTTAATGGCCCACGCTGTTTCTAGGCTATATAAGGAGCAAAATCCACAATTCGGTATTGGTCCAGTAATTGAAAATGGATTTTATTATGACATCGACATGGATGCAAAAATTCATGATGAAGACCTACCAAAGATTGAAGCAGAGATGCAAAAAATAATCGATGAAAAACTTCCAGTGCAAAGAAGAGTTTTTTCTCGCAATGATAATCTCAAATTTTGGGCAGATAAAAATCAACCATTAAAAGTTGAAGTTGTCTCTAGCATTCCCGAAGGTGAAGAGATCTCTTGTTATGAACAAGGTGATTTTATCGATCTTTGTCGTGGACCTCACGTTGAAAGCACAGGACATCTACCAAAATTTTTTAAACTTATGCATACAGCAGGAGCCTATTGGAAAGGTGATTCCAAAAATAAAATGCTTCAACGAATTTACGCTGTCTCATTTACAACAAAAAAACAATTAGAAGACCACTTAATATTTTTAGAAGAAGCAAAAAAACGCGATCATAGAAAATTAGGAAAAGAATTGGAGCTTTTCCTATTTGATTCTATAGCTCCTGGTTCGCCATTTTTTATGCCGAAAGGAGCGCTAGTTTATAATGAGCTCATAAGTTTCATGAGGCGATTATATAATAAATATGGATACACTGAAGTTATCACTCCAATGATGCTAGATACAGATCTATGGAAAACTTCTGGGCACTATGCTCACTATAAAGATGATATGTACATGCTTCATGTCGACAATCGTGAATTTGCAATGAAGCCAATGAACTGTCCTTGTCATATGTTAATGTATTCTCATTTCAAATATTCTTATCGTGACTTACCACTTCGTTTTGCTGATTTTGGTAGGCTTCACCGTTTTGAATTAGCAGGCTCCCTTGCGGGGTTAACAAGAGTGCGTTCATTCTGTCAGGACGATGCCCATATCTTTATTTCTCTAGATGGGATTCAAGCAGAGATAAAAAAACTCTTAGAAATGTTTTTTATCTGCTATGACCATTTTGGGTTTACCGACATTAAAGTCGGACTCTCAACTCGTCCGGAATCAAAACTTGGAAGTGATGAGACATGGGATATTGCGGAGTCAGCATTAAAAGTAGCCCTAGATTCATCCGGACAATCGTACCATATTAACGAAGGTGACGGCGCTTTCTACGGGCCAAAAATTGATATCCAAATCTCAGACTCAATCGGAAGAAGGTGGCAATTAGGAACTATCCAATTAGACTTCCAACTTCCTGAGCGTTTTGATCTAAAATACACTGACCACGATGGTATTGAAAAGCGCCCAGTCGTCATTCACCGTGCACTTCTAGGATCTCTAGAAAGATTTATCGGTGTTTACTTAGAACACGTCTATGGTGCATTTCCATTCTGGTTAGCTCCTGAACAAGCAGTTATAGTTCCTGTTTCTACAGATAAACATTTAGATTTTTGTAAAAAAGTAGAAGCAGAACTTAAGGAACTTGGCTTTAGAATAAGTGTTGATGATCGAAACGAGACAATGGGATACAAAACTCGTCAAATTCAAACCGCTAAAATTCCTTATATGTTAGTTGTTGGAGACCGAGAAATGGAGTCAAATTCTCTAAGCGTTCGAGGTTATGGAGAGCAAAAATCTGTAACCTTAACTATGGATGACTTAAAAGCAAAATTTACTACTCTAAATCTTGATAGAGTCCCTGAAAAATTAAGATAAAATAGAAAAAATGATACTCGCTAAAACGGACACAAGAAAGTGTCCGTTTTTTTAACACCTGAAGGATTAGATATGAAAAAATATAATATTCTCCTCTTGGCCGGAGGAAAAAGTAGTGAACACGATATCTCACTAGTCTCAAGCGGATACCTAGAAAGTAATCTTAATGAGATTCCAGATTTTAATGTAATCAAAGTAATCATTGGTAAAGATGGGATATTTCGCGATTGTGAAAATAATGCAGTAGAAATAAATTTTTCTAAAGAACTAGTTTCAAAAAATCAAAAAACTCCAATTGATTATGTCGTACCATGCATTCACGGTTTTCCTGGAGAAACAGGAGATTTACAATCATGGCTTGAAATGATTGAGCTGCCTTATCTTGGTTGCGGTAGTGAGGCTTCAAAAATTTGTTTTAATAAAATCACAACCAAACTTTGGTTCGATGCCTTAGGCATTCCTAATACACCCTATCTATTTTTAAATTCAATAAATGAACTTCCAAAAGCAGAAGCATTTATGAAAGAGCATAAACGTTTATTCATAAAAGCTGCCTCCCAAGGTTCATCCGTTGGTTGTTACCCGGCCCATAATTTAGATGAACTTAGAGATGGTGTTGAAAAAGCATTTGGATATTCTAACCAAGTTGTCATTGAAATTTTAGTTGAGCCCAGAGAATTAGAAGTTTCGGCATATCAAGTAAATGGCGAACTCCATATTAGTCTTCCAGGAGAAATAAAGGTTTCAAAAGGAAAATTCTATTCATTTGATGAAAAATACTCTAAGGATTCTGGATCTACTACTGATATTGTGGCACAAAATGTGTCTGTAGAAATGCAAAACAAAATTCGCGAATATGCAAAACGAGCTTTTATTGGACTTAAACTTCGTCACCTATCAAGAATTGATTTTTTCTTAACAGCTGACGGTAATATTTACTTAAATGAAATAAATACATTTCCAGGAATGACCCCCATATCAATGTTTCCTAAAATGATGATTAATAACGGTCATTCTTTTAAAGAATTTCTTGAATCAAATATAAAAAAAGATATTAAATAAATTTCGAGGACAAAAATGAAATTACCAATAATTAATCAAGAAGACGCTAAAGCTGCTTTAGAAATACTTAACAGCTTTTATGATAAAAAATTAATTCCTGCAGAAAAGAAAACCTATCTTACAAAATTAAAAGATTCGCAAGGGCCATATTTAGGCATAGAAGGAAGTGATGGAAAGACTCACTATCTTTTAGACGCAGCTTCTCAAATAGCAACACTAGGACATGGTTTTAACCCCTCTGTATTTTTTGGAACAATGCAATTTCAAGAATCTTGGACAAATGACCAATATACTGGAGAATTTAAAAATTTAAGAATAGCGTACCAAAACTTCTTCAAAAGAAAATTAAACTGGAAAAATGCTTATACAACCTTTGTTCACTCTGGTGCCGAAGCAAACGAAACTGCTCTTGGTTATGCTTATCAAAAAAGAACTAATCCCAGTGCAAATAAAGTTCTAGCATTTCAAGGGTCATTCCATGGGAGAATGATGGTCACATTGGCCGCCACATGGAATAAGTCAAAAAGAGAGCCATTTGAGTGGAAAAATTTCTTAGCTGAATACGTGCCATACCCAGACCTAGATCATTCAAACATAATTCAATCAATCCCTGAAGGTTGGAGAGAATTTTGGAATGGAGCTACTTCTAAAAAATTTGGCCGCAACCCAGAGTGGGATAAAAATCTAGAAATAAAAAAAGAAGTAGAAACACTACTCCAAGTGCGTGAAAAACTTTTATCTAAACAAATATTTGCAATTATCGTAGAGCCTATGCAATGTGAAGGCGGAGACTGCTACTCTTCAAATAGATTTCATACTGCACTTATTTTAATGGCCAGAACATTTAAAGTTCCAGTCATCCATGATGAAGTTCAAACTGGCTTTCATTTAGGAAAAGATTTTTTTTGGCATCGGCAATTAGAATTAAAAGATATAAATGGAGATCAATTAAACCCAGACTATGTGACTTGTGCAAAAAAGGCACAGATTGGAATTGTTCTATCTCATTGGCCAACAAAAAACGTATATAAAGGTGAAGAATTTTCGGTTGCCTCTGCTATTCGCGGTTACGCTCACGCGATCTCACTAGATCAAGCTCAAAAAAGAATTTTAGAAATAGAAAATCAAGTCACCCTAAGAATACAAGCCTTAATAAATAAACACCCAGATTTTTTAAGCCGACCAAGAACAAACGGTTTAGCGTTTGCCATTGATATACATGATCCCAAACTATTAAATAAAATGGTTGATTTAAGATTTAAGCATGGATTACTTTATTACCCTGCCGGGGACAAAACATTACGCTTTCGCCTGAACACCTCTTTTTGTGAAAAAGACTTAGACTATTTATTTGAGCGCCTCGATGCCATTTGCCTTGAACTTTTTAAAGGAATCGAATCCCCTCTTCCTACACATATTGATACGGAAGATCGAGATGCAAGGGATTTATTCGAATGGCATTCTTTTTTAGTGGAAAATAAAATTTCAAAAATCAGTAATAAAAATCTCAAAGCTTCTGAAATTCTTCAAAAGGCCGAAGAGCAGATGAGAAAGAAAGGAAATTTCAAACTAATTGAAATAAACCCTACAAATTTTTTAACCTATAGAAATCAAATTATTGAGTTAGAAAAAATAGTCTATGAGCCAGCAAGACAGACTGACATAGAAAAATTTGAACACACAGTACTTCACCCAAGTTCACTTTGTTTAGGTGTCGTCTCAAGCGATGAACAAAGTTCTAGCAAAAACTCTCTTGTTGCCATCGCTTTTGCAGGTCCATTAAAACTCTATCCTCTCGAACGCGGAGTAAGAAACGATCCATTTTTTGAGGATGAAGAAACTTTATACATGCTTGATTTAACCTGTCACCCGGGTGCTCAAGGCACAGGACTTGGAAGAATGTTAAAATACACTCTACAAAGTATGGCCTTATCTAAAGGAATTAAGCGTATTCATGGAAGAAATCGCGACCGTTTGGCTGGGGCAATGCTATCAATCAACCTCTCTCTAGGAAGTACCGAACTGCAATACATGAAAGAAGACTATCCTGATTTCGAAGCGTATCGAGATGTTTTTTACTACACATCTCGTGCCGATTGGAAAACCCATACTCCACGCTTAAGTCATGGCATCAACCAACCTATTTCTAAACGTTCAATAGATTCTGAATACGTGAATAAATTATCTCCATACTTAATTAATAAAGTGTGCCTATCAAATTTTGTCGGCCATGATTTTCTTAAGGCCACAAAAGAAATTTTTACTGCTCTTCCCAGCGAACTTCGTCATGGTTTTACTTGCTCTGGACAATCAGAGGCCACTGATAAAGTAGTAAAAACTTTATGGGTAAAATCAAACTCTCTAATTAAAGAAAAAAACTCAATCAAGCAATTAACTTTTAGTGGTCATTTTTTTGGGCATGGATCGAATTTCTCAAGAAGCTTAAGTTATTCAAATGATCCTTATTTTCCTGTAACCCATTTAGATAAGCCATCTGAAAAAAACATGGATTTGGTTTTAAAAAATGTCGAAAATGAATTTAAAAAAGGTGAATATTTGGCAGCATGGATTGAGCCAGTTCTACAACAAACGATGGAAAAAGTCCCAATGGAATTTTTAGTTGGCCTAAAAAAACTTTGTTCGACATATAACGTAGCTTTAGTATTTAATGAAACGGGATCTCAAGCCTACCGATATAATGATAAATCGTATTTTATCTCAAGTGATCGATCAATTATGCCAGATTTAGGCTTAGCTTATTTTGGCGGCCAAGCAGGAATTGCCTTTTCAAAAGAGGAATTCTTTTTAGAGCAACCACTAATGATGATTAGCACCTGGGATGGTGATGAATTCTCAATGCTATCGTATCACCAAGCTTTCAAACAAATACAAAATGCCCCTGAGCAATTCATCAAAACATGCAATGAATTTCAAACGAAACTAATTGATAAACTATCAGAGTATGATCTAGAAACAATTCAGATTCAAAACGGTCGCGGCTTTTTCAAAGGTGCCATTCCTACAAGTCTTTCTAGGTTATTTAAAGAATTTAATAACTACTATGTGGTTAACCCTAGCTTTGATGCCATGAGAGACTTCATTGAGTACATTAAATAAAAGGTAGAATATGAATACAAATTTTAATTTCCCACTAATTAAATATCAAAAAGACCAAAACCACTACCAATGGGGTTTTGGTCATGGAAAAGAATATGAAACAGGTATAAAAGAGCTGATCGAAATTAGAAAAGACCTAATGCTCAAAAAAAATCCTAAGCTCCTATCCAAATTAGACGAATTGGCCATGGAACAATTTGAGATAACCAAAAAAGTTGCACCTCATTTAAGTGAGGAGCTCAGAGGAATTGCCGATGGAGCAAATACCACATTAACAAATATCATCATTCTAAATAACTACACAGACTTTCGCGATATTCAGCTACCAGATGAAGGATGCTCTACAATACACCTTCAAACTCAAACAGAAGTTCTAAGTGGGCAGACATGGGACATGCATCGAAGTGCTAAAAACTATTTATGCTTAATCGATGTTCCAAGACATAACATAAATGGAAGAACTGTTGCCCATTCAGTAATTCTCTCCCTAGTTGGATGCGTCGGTCTCATGGGTGTTAATACCCATAATTGTTTGATCGGGGTAAACAATATCAACACAGGAAATGCTCGCAGTGGAATCATTTGGCCGGTATTAGTTCGTCGAACACTTGAGGGCACTACACTTGAAGAAATGCGCGAAATATTAAAAAAACTTCCCGTGACATCTGGACACAACTACTTAATCTCCTCAAAAGAAGGAGGTGAACACTGGGAAATCACCCCAGACATTGCAGAGTGTGTAGGTAAAGTTGAGGCTAACACCACTGGTTTTGCTTTTCATACGAACCACTGTCTTGGAAGTGAAATCCAAAAGCTTGAAGACAAAGGCTCTATGAGTTCAACCACATTTAATAGATATGACTTACTAACGAAAAAAGTTATTCACGTTAAAAATATCAACACACTTAAAGGTCTTTTAACTGATCACGAAGAATTTCCAAAATCTATTTGTTCCCATTTCGAAAATGGAGCCCAAGACCCCTCTTTTACTTGCGGAGGAGGTGTGGCAGATCTTAAAAAAAATGTGGCAGTTTTTTGGAGAGGCTGCCCTCTTCACGACCATGACTACGTTGAATATCACGTTGCGCATAATAATGAAGAATTTAACATAAAAAAGACAACCTAAAAAAGAGAGCTATATGGGCCAACATCCCTACTATATTTCATGGTCAAAACAAAACAATGCTTCTACTTTTGAAATAACTGGAGCCAATGGAGTTTGGGTAAAAAGCCGCAAAGATGGTAGCGCCCATGACTTAATTGATATGAGTTCAATTTCTTATCAGGCACATTTTGGGCACACTCCTAAAATAATCCTGGATGAAATCAACCAACAACTTTATTCAATTCCCCTATCATCGCCAAAAGGTGTTTATCCAAAAAAAGATAAAACGACTTCTGATCTTTTAAATTATATGAAAAAACCTGATGGCAAAATCTTTTATACCACTGGTGGTGCTGAAACTATAGAAAACGCCCTAAAAATTGCTCGCCAAATAACCAAAAGAAAAATTGTACTTGCAAGAAAAAATTCATATCACGGAGCAACTCTTGGTGCCTTAGCTGTAACAGGTGACTGGAGAAATCCAGCTCATCTTACCCCAAGTGATTGGGTCTATCGAATCCCTGAACCCCATGAAGATCCCAATCTTTCAAAAACCGAAGAAATTATACGTGGCTTAGGCAAAGAAAATATCGCCGCTATTATATTAGAGACAATCACTGGTGGTAATGGCGTCATCATACCAGATCCATCTTGGTGGAAAAAAATGAGTGAAATTGCTACAAATAATAAAATACTTCTTATCATGGATGAGGTGGTATGTGGGTTTGAGCGCACTGGAAAGGCTTTTGGGTACGAACACTATGATGTTAATCCGGACATGATTTGCCTCGCTAAAGGTATCAGCGGTGGAGTCATTCCTTTTGGTGCACTATGGACTTCAAAACAAATCGCCGATTACTACGAAGATGAAACTTTAGTATGTGGCCTAACAAATTATGCCCATCCTCTTGGCATAGCAGCGCTGCGAGGTGTTTTAAAAATTATTCACACTGAGGAATTTCAAAAAACATTATCAATAGGTCGAACTCTTTTCAAAAAACGTATGGAAAAATTACAAACAATTCCTGGTGTCACAACAATTCGAGTTGCTGGTCACTTGGCGGCCATTGAAACTAATTCAACTATTAGTGCGAAAGAATTTTTTAATGAAGGACTTTATTTAGTGGCGCAAGAAAAACGCGTCATACTAGCTCCTCCATTAGTAATCAATGAACATGAACTCAATATTGCTATGGATAGAATTGAGAATGTGTTAAAAAGAAACTTAAAAGCTTAAATATAAAGGTGAACTGATATGAATATCCAAAATCCCTATAACAAAGTTTTCTCCGATGCCAAGTCGGCCATATTTGATATAAAAAGTGGAATGACTTTAATGTCTGGAGGCTTTGGTCTTTGTGGAATCGCAGAAAATTTAATTGATGCCTTAACTGAAGTGGACATAAAAGATCTCACTGTTATTTCAAACAATATAGGAAACTCTGGTCGAGGCTTGGTTAAAATTTTACGCCAAGATAAAATCAAAAAAGCTATTTGTAGTTATGTGGGAGGAAATCCCGATCTTGAAGAACGGATGATGAAAAAATTAATAGATGTAGAACTTGTTCCTCAAGGAACATTTTCAGAGAGAATACGTGCACAAGGTCTTGGGATTCGCGCATTTTATACTCCAACAGGTCATGGAACCTTAATAGCAGAAGGCAAAGAAATAAAAGAATTTGATCGTCCTTGCATTTTGGAAACTGCCCTCTATGCAGATATTGCTATCATAAAAGCAGAAATTGGCGATACTTATGGGAACCTATGGTTTAAAGAAACTGCCAGAAATTTTTCTCCACTAATGGCCATGGCCGCAAAAACAACAATTGTCGAAGTTGAAAAACTTGTAAATGTTGGAGAAATTCCACCAGAAAATGTTCACCTCCCAGGAATTTTTGTTCAACGGATTTTCCAAGGTAAAGACTACAAAAACGATATTGAATTTTTAGTAACAGAAAAATAAGGAAAATATATGTCATGGACCAATGAACAAATGGCAGATGAAATCGTAGCACTTATACCAAAAGGTGCCAGTGTCAATCTTGGTATTGGAATGCCTACGATGATTGCTGAAAGAGTTAAAGAAGAAAATTTAATTATGATTCACTCCGAAAATGGAGTTTTAGGAGTAAAAGGCAGACCTCTAAAAGACCATGTTTCTCCAACTTTAATAAATGCCGGAAAAGAAACAATCACCATAAAGCCTGGTGCTAGCTTTTTTGATAGCTCACTTAGTTTTGGTATGATTCGAGGTGGGCATATTGATTTTTGTGTCTTAGGAGGTATGGAGGTTGATGCCTATGGCTCACTGGCAAATTGGATGATTCCAGGAAAAAAAGTAACTGGTATGGGTGGGGCCATGGATCTAGTCAATGGAGCAAAAACACTTATTGTGATGATGAACCATAAAAACAAAGAAGGAAAAGCAAAACTTCTTAAGAATTGTCAGTTACCTTTAACTGGAAAAAATGTAGTCGATCTCGTTATAACGGAACTTGGTCTTTTTAAACCTCAAAACGGAAAATTTCAAATTATTAAACTGGCACCAGGTGTGGCCGAAAACGAGTTATCAATGGATGGACTTCTCTAAAAGAACTTCTGTAAGAAAATATTTGAAACTACACCTTTTATTTAGTCTTCATTCTTGTAATGATCGTACCTTCATTTTAATGGAGTGCGATCATGGAAAAATTTTACCAAAAAATTTCAATAATACTTATCCTTGTTTCTCTTTCCGCAACTTCTCATGCTCTTAGTAATTCCGCCCCAGCACTTGATGATAATTACAACGTCATGGCCTCAATTAGAAACTATGCTCCCGACCATAAAGGTGATGATGCTCCGGCATTTTGTGTTGGAACTCTTATAAATGACCATGAAATGATAACTGCCGCCCATTGTGTAAAAGATCTTTACTTCCATCCAGAACTTACCATGCAAATCGACTTAGGTTTTTATAAATATGTCACAAAACCAACTGGTGAACGAGTTCGCATTGGCCATTATCAAGATATGAGTTTTCAAAGAAAAGTGCGCATTCATTTTCCAGAAAGTCTAAAAAGAAAAATTGCGATTTCTAAAAAGAAAGTAAATATAGGTCCGGATGAAGATGTAGCATTAATAGAATTTACGCAATTAGAACTAAAGCGAGAAATCCCTAACGTATCGATTGTTAGCGACAACTTTATGAATGAATTAAGAATAAATTCGAAAAAATACTCACTAACAGCAACCACCATTAATTTCACAGAAGAAATGAGTTCAGATACAAGACGAATGGCCATACTGAATCAAATAACAATCAATAATGGCCATATAAAATCTACTTCTAGCTCCCGAGTACAACCAGGAGACAGTGGTGCTCCTGTTTTTTACAGCAACAATTTGGACCTTCAATTGATTGCAGTTGTTAAAGGAATGGCAAAAACAGTTTTTAGTAATTGGGATGTATATAGCTTTGTTCACCCTTTTGTCTGTAAGGAACTTCGCCACTCACAATGTTTGTAAATATTTCATTATCTAAGCACTAGATATTTTATTGTGCCACCTTAATTTTGCTTTTAAAATAAATGCTATCCTCTTGAAACACTTAGAAAAAAAGTTTTTTTCAGCTAATAGTGCCACATTGGCACTATTAGCATTATTAGGAATTTGTTAGTTTCTCCCAATATATTTTTTTGATTAATATTAGTCGCAAACAACCAAGGGAGTTCTATGAAAAAATACTTAGCGTGCCTATCGTTAGCAGTATCACTATCCATCAATGCAGCAACAATCGAAGAAGCAAAAGATCTTTTTGAAAAAAGAGGAGAAAATGCAGCAAACGCAGAACAAGCTGCAAATCTTTTCAATTCACTTTCTAAAACAGCAAGTTCACCAAAAGAAAAAGCATTATTAAAAACAAAAGAAGCTCAAGCTCTTTATTACTTTGGTGGCTTCCAACCAAAAGAAATTTACAATAAAGGCGTTGAAGCTGCAAAAGATGCGTTTACAATTTTAGATGCTAATAAAGACGCTTCAAAAACCGAAAGAGCAGAAGCTCATTATTTTTATGCTATTAATTTAGGAAAATGGGCAGAAGCAAATGGAGTTCTGGCATCTTTAAGTAGATGGCCAGAATTAAAAGATCAATTAGACATCATCGACTCTCTAGATAAATCAGTCGAAGACTATGGTTCATTAAGAACACGCGCGCGCGCTCTTCATAAACTGCCATTTGGTGACAAATCAGAAGCAGAAAAAATATTAGAAACTGCAGCAAACGACACAATGAATGAAACATTTGGAATTGGTAACAACACCACTGCAAATTTGTATTATCTAGACATTTTAGCAAAAAATAGAAAATCAGAAAAATTTTGTGAAGTATTTTCAGCAATGGAAGAATTATCAAAAGCAAACGATGAAGAATTGAAAGAATTTAACCCAGCAAAACTACCTGAAACAAAAAATGATCTTAAAAATTTCAAAGACAATAAAGGTTTCGAAGAAGATATTAAAAAATTTGCAGATAGAAACTGTTAATTACTAATCAGAGTCGAAGTATGAAAAAAGCATTAATTGTTTTATTATGTTTATCAACACAAAGTTATGGGGCGGACTTAAAGCCGCCCTTTATTTTTAATAACGCCAAAGTTTTGCCCCAAGGAGTAAGAAACTTAAGTTATAAGGGTGCTTTGATTGATGGTAATCAAAAATATGCTAATGATGGGACAATTGTAAATTTGGCGGAGCCATTTCAAAAAAATATCACTTTTCAAGAGTTGATGGATGGTAAGACTGACCCCACTGAAAAAGGTGCCATATTGCAAGCAATGAACTCAATTGGCGCAAATCCAAATGACAGCTTTGGCCAAACACAAGGGCAAGTTAATGTTGAAGCCATGGCGCATTTAACAGTATTTGCTTGGGGAATAACTCCAAAAATTACACTTGCGACGGCAATAACTGTGTTGCAGTCAAGTGTTAACGTAAGTGTGGGCATGAACCAACAAAATCAAGGTCTACATCAAAAAATGATTTCTGCATTAGAAGAAAAAGGTGCAGATAAAAAAGCTGCCGAATTTGATACAAAGATGGTTGATCCCATAAATTCAAAGGCGATTGAGTATAATTATAAACCAATTGAAAATGAAAATAAAACTGAGTTAGGAGACCTTCGTTTAGTTGCCAAGTATTTAGTTCACGAAGAAGATGCTCATCGACTAACATTACAAGCAGAAACAACATTACCAACGGGAAATGAAAATGATCCAGATAAACTTGTCACAATTGCAAGTGGTGATGGGCAAACTGATCTCGGTGCATCTGTTCTTTATGACTTTTCAATGTCCGATGCATTAACGTCTTCAACAAGTATAGGCCACACCATTCAAATAAAAGACCAAAGAAAAATGCGAATACCTGAGAGAGAAAGTAGCAAAATTACTCCAGACTCAGACCCTAACACAAATCGAAATCTTGGAGATATTAGCTATTTCCAAAGCTCACTTTACTATCAAAACAACTTTACAGCGGGTCTAGGTTACGCATTTCAGCACAAAGAAAAAGATGAGTATTCTGGAACTATGTACGACGAAAATAGATACAAATGGCTTTCCAAAGAAACAGAACAAAGAATGCATTCAATGCTTATTAGTTTTGGTTATGAGACACTAACTGCTTTTAAAAGTAAACGTTTTCCGGTCCCTCTTTCAGTATCGCTTACCCATTCAAGAATCATTGATGGAAAAAATGTGGTAAAAGATCCAATTACAGCAATAGATTTTTCTCTATTTTTTTAAGGCATAAACATGAAAACAAAAAATATAATTCTCGCAACTCTACTATTAATCAATTTATCAGCATGCAAAAGAATCGCTGATCAAAAAACCGTTCAAAACAATTATATTGAAAAAAATTATACTGAAAAACTAGAACCAAAAGAATTAAACGTAGATCATCGCGTACGTGCAATGACTCTATTATCATACCCAATCAAAAGTGACTTAGATGGCTGGAATTTTCATATTGGAGAAGAAACTAGTGCATCATGGGCTTTATTTATTAGCTCACTAACCTTTGGTAACAAGATAAAGACAAAATTTGATTCCACAGATGACTCTAACAAAAACATTACCGATATCGTTATGGTGGTTCAATCAGCTGGAGAATCAAGGGATCAAGCTTATAAAAAAATTGTTCCTTTAAAAAAAGAACTGACTATTCTTGATGAAAAAATAGAACGTACAAAAGCTGAAAAAACACCTACTGACTTAGTAAGCACCATTTGCTACTACGCTAAACGTCCAACTGGTTCTAAACCATTTGAGTGCAAAACCGTTGCCGATGATACTTTTTCAAAAGAAAAAACCGCAGATAACTGTCGAGATTTTTTACGTCTAAAATTTCTCGATATTGATCAAAACCCCAAAATAGTTGAGCAGCAAACGATCTGCAGAGATGTGCAAGTAGAAATTGATTCTCTAAAAGAAACTTCTCTAGAAATAGATCAACAAATTGCTAATGAAACACTTGTAAGATCTGCTGGTGAATCTGTGGTTATCGACCTTTTACAGTCTATTGAAAAAAACAAAACAGACCTTGTCTTAATAGCCACTGGCGCAACTCTAGAAAAAAACAAAGACCCCAATGATGCAATATCAGAATTGGTCATTGATGAAAATAATACTATTAAATCATTTAAATTAGTTATTGATTTTGGACCGAATCTTAGCTCCGGTAGTGGCAAGTTTGAATACTCAAGAGAGTTAAACAACATTAAAAACTTTAGTTTCCTAAAAGAAAGTGATGGAGTGTGGACACTGCGGTTTGATTTGATAACATCAGATTTCATAATTAAAACCAATTTGTCATACTCAAATCATCCGACATTAGGCATGCGTTTTGTTGGCGATGCTCATTTTCATTACCCAAATGGAAAAGTTCGCAAAGGTGTAATGAAGCTAGAGTTTGATCATTTATAAAAACAAAATTGGAGAGTGTTATCATTCTCCAAATTTATTTTGTATGATACAAACGATCCCCTGCGTCTCCCAGTCCTGGGACTAGGTAGCCATGCTCATTCATCTCTTGTTCAATGTTTAAAAAATAAATGTCTACGTCAGGATGGAATTTTTGAATTTTTTGCAGACCTTGTTCTGAAGCCAAAATAGAGATTATTTTAATTTTTCCAACTTCATATTGCTTCAATCTCTCCAGGGCCGCAACAATTGTATCTCCTGTAGCGATAAGAGGATCACACAGAATAACCATTCTGTTCTTTGAATTTTGTGGCATTTTAAAATAATACTCTACTGTTGTTTTTAAAAATTTATCGCGATAAATTCCTATATATCCGGCACTAGCAAAAGGAATCATCGATAAAACTGCATCAAGCATTCCATTACCCGCTCTCATAACTGAAACCACTATTGGCGAATTGATAATTCTTTCTATCTTTGCTTTTGCAATAGGAGTATCGACTTCAACATTATCAAAATCCTTCCAATCTCTCATTGCCTCAAATGCCAGTATATTCGATATTTCTTTAACCAAATCTCGAAACTCATTACTTTGAGTATTTTTGTCTCTAAGATAGCCCAGCTTATGTCTTAAAAGTGGATGGTTAATGTGAAATCTATTTCCGTTATTCATTTATATATCCTTTTTATTTTTAGTTAAAATACTGTTCCATCACTAATTATATTTAATGGAGGCTCACCAGATGGGCGTTTTTCTTTAGCAATTATTCTACCTGCCCACCATGTCCCTCCTTCAAGTACTTTACATAAAGGAAATTTTTCTTCTGTAGTATTCATTCTTTTAACTAACGCCTTTGCGATTAGATCTAGAAAATAAACCGTCAGAGCACGCCATTCAATAACCAGCTCGCTTCCTGGTTCATGCAAAACTTTAGACATATTTTTATCTTTCAATTCTAGCAAACCAAGATCGATTAATAGTCCACCATTGCGATATTCAGGCAAGCCAGTCATTTGGTTGATTTCTGTAACTTCAAAACCGGCTTCTTGAAAAGGTTCAATTAAACTATAAGTAAGCCATTGAGATAATTTGTGAAATGGAACAAGTGCATTGATATCACTTCCAAGCTTATCGTATTTCCACACATCTCCTAAATTTATTCCTTCAAAACTTTCTCGACCTGGCCATATTTCCCCCAAATTTATGAGTACGACTTGTAAAAGTTCACATGCACTAAACTTTCTGCCATACAGAGAATCCATATAATCTAAAATATTTCCAGGACGATTGTTTTTAAAGTTATCGTTATTTACTAGGGCACTTCCAAGGGAGCGCAATAAATTTGTTCTCCCGCTAACACCAAGTAAAGGATTTGAATCTTTTACCTGGAAACCAAATTCAATGTCTGCATTTGTCATTGTGGCAAGTTTGCTCCCATCAACTTTTAACGATTTATCATTTGAAAATTGACCTTGCATAAACATGTGAAAACTTGCAACACCTAATCCCTCAGATCGCGATATTGCTGATTGAGTTTGTTCTTCAAAATATTTCCAACTATCCCCTGCTCCTGCATCTAAGAGTACGGAAACAATCACAAGATCTAGCTTAATTCGTGCTCTTTCTATTTTATCTTTATTTTGAATCTTATCTTCTAGCCATTTTTCTCGATTAATATTGCATGCTCTAAAATGCCCCCAGCGAGAATGAAAAGGTATATTATAATCTGGATATTTTTTTTCAATTACACGAAAAACATAATCTACGACTTGGTCAAATCTATCTTCGTTTATTTTAAAATTAGTTTTTCCTTCATTTGTTAATTGATAAATTCTTTGAGACCTATCTCTTATTGCTTTTGTTGAAAGTAGATACTCTATATTTTTACTTAATTTAATCATTTTAGATTCCATTTTCTTCTATTAATCCTTTTTCTTAGACTCTTCAATTTCGCGTCCTTTTACGTTTTTTAGAGACTCTCCAGATTTTATTTCCCCTTTGGTGGCATATCCAGCGGCTTTCTTAGCTTCTATCTCAACATGAGCGTCCGCTGGTATTAACTCATCAGGGATCTCAATTCTATTTATAACTTCGATTCCAGATTTCACAATTGCATTATATTTCATATTACTCATGGAATGAAGATTATGAATTTTTTTAATTCCAAAAAACTGAAGTACATCAGGCATGAATTCTTGAAATCGAGCATCTTCAACTCCCGCAACACACTCTGTGCGATGAAAATATGTTAAGGCACTATCTCCACCTTCTTGACGCTTTCTTGCATTATAAACTAAAAATTTCGTCACTTCTCCAAGAGCGCGCCCTTCTTTTCGGTAATAGGCAATTAAACCAACTCCACCTTTTTGCGCTGTTCTTGCGGCATCTTCTATTCCATAAATTAGATAAGGCCTGCATGTGCAAATGTCTGATCCAAAAACATCAGAACCGTTGCATTCATCATGGACTCTACAAGTTAATTCTATATTAGGATTTGCTAAATCACTTGGATTACCAAAAACGTAAACAGTAGTACTACCAATTGGCGGTAACATAATTTTCAAATCTGGCCTTGTAACAAGATCTGGAAAAATCCCCCCCGTTTCTTGGTATAAAATTTTTCGTAATTCTCCTTCTTCTACGCCTAGCCTAGTTGCCATGCCAGGCAAATACCAAACAGGCTCAAATGCAATTTTAGTAACTTTTATATCTCCAGAATCTGTAATAACAACCCCATCAGGTTTTAACCTTCCAAGTTTAATGGCTTCATATATTTCCGGAATCTGCAGTCTTGCCTGAGTAACTGCAATTGAAGGTCTAATATCCAAACCTTCGTCTAAAAGATTTTTAAAGTGAATATTAACGTCTAATCCCCAAGGATCAATTGTCACAATTTTATCTGGATCAAACCATGAGTCATGAGGTCCAATTTTTACAGGGGATTCCGTATTATTTAAATCAGGTTTGTGTTCTGGCTTATACTTTCCTTGCGCTATTGATAATGCCCTATAAATCGTATAAGACCCGCTGTGAGTACCAATCGCGTTTCGCTGTTTTAAATTTGTCAAACTTGCAACGACTGGCCCTCTTTCATTAGCGTTCTTGGCACCCCACATAACAGTTTTTGATTCTTTAAAAATTAAATTAGAATGAGTTGCAAGAATTATATGAGATGCTTTTTTCATTCCTTCAATTGTTGTATTGTCATTTCCATAGATTTGCATAATCTGTCTCCGAATAAATTTTAATTAGGACATCCAACTAGAATCGTTTTGTCTTTCCCACTTGACCGTAATTTTCTTAATATCTGACCAAAAATCAAGTGAGTGGTGACCAGTTATATCACCATGGCCAAATTTAGAAATATTAATACCGCCAAAAGAAAAAGGCTCTCTTGGAACAGGGACACCGACATTCACACCAACCATACCGACAGTTGAATTTTCTGCGACAAATTCTGCCACAAGACCACTGGATGTAAAAACCGAACAGGCATTACCATAGTCTGAGGTATTCTGAATTTTCATAGCTTCAGTTAAATCAGAACAGCGAACAATTGAAAGTATAGGGCCAAATAACTCTTTAGTCTGAGCTTCACTTCCTGCTTTCACGAAATCAATAATCGTTGGCCCCAACCAATTACCATCTTCGAACCCCTTGGGTGCCATCGTGTTTCTTCCATCTAGTAATAACTTTGCACCGTTTGCGACTGCTCTTTCAATTGCAGAAATAAGAAACTCTTTCTGCTCTTTAGTTATAATTGCGCCCATGTCTTGACCTAATACTAAAGAGCTTGCTCTTTGAATGATTTTGTCAATATGCTTATCTGTATTACCAACTGCCAACAACACTGAAGCTGCCATACATCTTTGTCCTGCACAGCCAGTAAATGAATCACTGATGCCAATACCTGAAATATCTATATTAGCGTCGGGCATTAGCACGATATGATTTTTTGCTCCCCCCATGGCCAGCGCTCTTTTTCCATGCGCAGTTGCTCTTTGATACACTGATTTTGCAACAGTACTTGAACCAACAAAGCTAATTGCTTTTATGTCTTTGTGATCAATTAAACTTTCCACAACAGATTTCCCGCCATGAACAACTTGCAATAGTCCAGCCGGAAGACCTGCTTCTTTTAGTGCATAAGCTATCATTATTGAAGTTAGAGGTGTTTTATCCGAAGGTTTCCAAATGTATGCATTTCCTAGTGTCAAAGCAATTGGTATTGTCCACATTGGCACCATTGCTGGAAAATTAAACGGTGAAATACCTAAAACTACCCCCAATGGTTTTCTACGATACTCACAAGTGACCCCCCTTGAGACTTCAACTTTTCCACCAAGGTCTAAATTTTGAATCGATAAAGCGAACTCTAAAACTTCAATGCCTTTTAATAAACCGGCTTTCCCCTCACTAAATATTTTTCCAGATTCGGCACATTTAATATGAGTTATTTTATCTAGATCCCTTAGTAATATTTGTCTAAATTCAAACATTATCTTAGATCGCTCTTTTATCGGAATTTTTACCCACTCTTTTTGTGCATTAACTGCTGATTGAACCGCTATATCAATTTGGGACATACTAGCTTCTCTAAATTCTCCAATGGCTTTTCCTGTGTAAGGCGAAGCCACAATTCGTTTATCACCCAAACCTGCTACTTCTTCATTATTAATAAAAAGGCCTAAATCTATAATAGATTTTGGAATATCAACGCGCATCAACAACTCCATTAATAAAAAAGTAATAAAAAGAAATTTTATTCAGTTTTTAAATTGATCGTGAAGTTATTTTTAATAAAAAAGAAATTAATTATGAATAAATTAAATTTTGAGCTGAATTTGGATAAAAAAAGGGGCCCCCTGCAAAGGCCCCATTTTTTGGCATCCTGCCACTTAAGTAAGGAGACATCCTATCTCTTACATTTTAATTATAACCACAAAATGGGATAAGCACCTAGCACAAATTTCTACTGGAAAGTTTTTCCATTTTAATAACCGTCAATTATTTTTTAAACTGCTACTAAATTTAAAAATGAATATGATACAATATCTAAAATACTAATTGTATTAACAGACCATTACTTGTGGATATACAATTTATTCAGGAGCTAATTCGTGTTTAAGCTATTGGAAAAAAATAAATTTTCTGTTCAAAGTTTTACATATTTTATACCGTCACCACCTCTTCGCTCAACTGGCTACAGAGAAAAACAATTTGATCAATTATTGTCGGCTTATCTTGCAGAGGGGTTTGATTTACTCGACATTAAAACTCAAGCAATATCAAAAAATGACTCCGCTGGGATGTGGGTTCTTTGTATTGTAAGACCACAAAATAAAACCGCTGCCAATTTAAATTGGGATCATTTTCAAGACAAATTTTTAAACACTATTTCTAAAACAAATCAACCTGTAGATGGCCTATATTATATCGATTCCGATACAATAACAGAAAAACCATCACAAGATGAAGATTTTGAGTATTATGATGAAAACAAGATTTATAAAAAAAAATAATCTTTACCTTAGTCTTCTTGAATTATTCGTATCTTTTTGTTTCATAACCAATATTACTGGCTGTTCTTTCTTTATTGAAAGTGACAATAAATTCAAACAAATTTCTGGAATTGAATCTAATTATCCACGCCCTCTCGACCAACTTTATTGCCCTAATTCAACCTTGATCGAAGTGTCTAAAAATGGCAAGTTTCAAAAAAATAAAATCTCTAATTCTGGGCATATTGCGGAACAAATTGTACAAAATTATTGGCAGGAACAATTAAGTAACCCCGACTATTTTGTCTCACATCCTCGGATACAAATTTTTATAAAATCTGTAAACCAATTCAGATATTTTGATAATTACGAAAATAAAGCAAATAAAGAAAATATAAACTTCAACGATTCCCTAAATTTGTTTTTGAAAAAAGAAAAATCTAATAAAAATGCATTACAAATAAGAGATGAATTATTTCAAAAAATAAAAAATGATCCAATTACTAGCAATACATTATCAAGATTTATTAAAGAGAATCAGGAAGATTTTAATAAAAATGACATTTTAAAAAAACTATTCTTAAAGGGTGATGATGCACTTGCTCCTTATGAAAGCTTCTTCCCCCTAAATTTCATTATTAAACAAAATCCAAGTTCTAATTCAAAGTTTATAAAATTGCAGCAGAACCCGATTGAAAAAAATACTAATGATGATAATAAAATATATGACCACACAATCAATCAAAATATCATTCGATGTAATTTTGAATTAAATGTATTTCAAAATTTTACAAGCTCGCTCTTAGAAACAGAATCCCTAGATTCCTATTACTTTTCTAGATCTATCGATAAAGAAAATTTTTATCTAGTTGTTTTATCTAGTCATATTTCAAAACCTATTAACATAGACCCATCCACAGGGTTAATTTTGGCCTCGCCTTCAAAAAACCCAGTTCCATTCTGTTTTTCCCAAAAATCTAACAATGATTTCCTTTTTGCTTTATCGACAATGGGAAGAGACCCGGCTCAGCATATTTCTCATTTTATTGACTATGGCTTCTTTGATGCAGAAAGTATCACTGATTTACTTGGACATATGAAATTTACACGCCATTTATTTTTAAAAAATCCTGATAGGCTTTTAATTGAATCTCAAAAAGCAAGAGATGAACAAATATCTTTTTTTTATACAATGAATATCCCTCTTTACCATATAGATAAGTTAGGAGAAATTTTATTTTATGGTAAGTTTCAAAATTCAACGCAACATTCTTTCGTTGCCGATGAAAGAAGTGAGGCACAGGTAATATGTCGACCTTAGAGTTAATAGTATTTGGAAATGCTTCGAAAAGTATTTACAAAACTCTTTTAATTGATCTTTCAAATGTAGATCCAAACTTATCGTTAATGGAATATTGTCACTCACATGGTATACCAATCGCTGCTAGCTGCTTCGGAGAAGGGCTTTGCAATAAATGCAAAGTCGATTTAGACGAAACTCAAGGTGTAAAAAGCTGCCAAATAAATTTGAAAGATTTTGTTTCTAATTGCTCAATTCGATGTAAAATAGTAATAAATTATTTATAAGGAAATTACTAATGCGATATTTATCTATAGACATCGAAGCAACTGGCTTAAAAGAATTTGATTATATCATTGAATTTGGAATGGTACCATTTTGTACAAAATCACTTTCAATTGAAAAAAGTCTTGCTCAAAATTTTACAATTCATTGCCCATCTTTCGACGAATTAAAGCCACAATTAGATCCATGGGTAATTGAGCACAACGAAATCCTAATTCGAAAATCTCACACTGAAGGAATCTCTATTATTGAGTTTAAAAATGCTCTAGAAACTTACTTGCAGTCAAATTCAGTTAAAGAGTATTTTAAAAATGATAAAAATGAAAAGATAATTCTTTTTGGTAAATCAATGTCTGCAATTGATCTACCATTTTTAAATCGGGACCTAGGCTGGGATTTTATGCGTAAACACTTCCACCACCGAAATTTAGATTTATCAAGTACAGCTAACACATTAATTGATTTACAATTAATACCACAAGAGTGCTCCTCGGGTTCCTATCTAATGAAATTTTTAGGCATGGGAGACGTCAAGCACACAGCACTTGAAGATGCTGAAAACACTGCCTTGATGTATTTAAAATTATTATCAATGTATGGAAAAAATTAATTATTTGTTGCTAAATATTTTTCAGGATCAATGGCTTCACCATTTTTTCTAACCTCAAAGTGCAAATGTGGCCCATAAGTCCGACCAGTCATTCCGACTGTGGCTATAACTTGTCCTCGGTAAACCCTTTGACCTTCGCGAGTAAAGAGCTTGTCCGAATGTGCATACACGGTAAAAAATCCATGCTTGTGAGCAATTACCGTAATATTGCCATAGCCCCCAATTTCATCTCCTGCATAGACAACTACACCATCTTGAGCAGCAACAATATTTGATCCTACTCTAGCGGCAATATCCATACCTTGATGAGGCCTTCCCCAGCGCCAACCAAAATTAGATGACACGTTTGTACTTGAAGGCACAGGCCACACAAAACCATAATCAGAAAAAAACAAACGAGGATCCCTGGCAGAAGGAGTGGTTTGCGCAATTTTTCGAGACTGCTCAATTATTCCATGATCAGAAGGTACAAATATCCAAGATCCAGGTGCAATATCCTTACCATCGTTTGAAGCAATTAATGCCTCTTTAGACGTTTTAAAATTTTTGGCAATATCTTCCAAGCTATTTTTCGAATCTACAAGAACGTACTGACCACTCTTAATACCTGCACAAGAGATAAAAAAATTCAGAAATAAAATATATAAAAATAGCAAATTTTTTTTCAATTTCTCACTCTATTTGCAGATAATCTCTGTAGTAGATTGTCTAGTTTTTCATGTTCTACACTATTCTCTTTCATAACTAAATCGGAAGAAAAGTCAGAAACCTTAAGTAAAGAAACCGAAATCATCAAGTCTTCTATAGCCTGACAATCAGAGTCAGCTTCTTTGCGAAACCCCTTATACACGCCACCAATCCAAAAATAGTCTCGTCCTCTAAAGTCAGTACGCTCTAAAATGTCTTCACTATAATATCGGAAACCAATATGCGTTTTCTTGATTCCCTTTATATTTGAAGTTTCACACCATGGTACGTTTACGTTTAACACTGCACACTCAGGAATGCACAGATGAACATCTAATTGTATCAGGTCTGTTATAAAATTAGAAGCTGTCTCGTAATATTTTTCAGAATGATCACTCGAATGAAAATCCATACACGAACTAACGGCCATGGCAGGAATCCCCCTAAAGCTTGCTTCTCTTGCAGCAGCGACCGTACCTGAATAAAAAATATCCTGACCAAGATTTGCTCCGCGATTAATCCCAGAAATTACCAAGTCAAATTTTATGTCTAGTTTTTTGGCAACTAACACTAGGCCCATGAGAGTGCAATCTGCGGGGAATCCACTCAAACCATAAACATCGTCTTCAATCTCGATTAACCGTATGGGGTTATCTAATGTTATGGTATGTCCAGTAGCAGACCTTTCAGACAAAGGAGCAACAATAACTACTTTGTGCCCGGCTTTTTTCAATGCTAATTTCAAAACATTTATACCGCTAGCGTAAACGCCATCATCGTTAACCAATAAAATATTCACAAATTCCTTCGTTAAAAAGATTGAGTATTAACTTCTTTTAATAAAAGCTTAAAACATTTTGACAATTTGTCATAGTCTAGATTTCTATAACAATGCTCAATGTCTTGATTTACTTCTAACAAGAATGTACTCACTCCTAAGTAATCAACGAGCGCATGAGGAAAAGAATCAAATGGCATGAGAGATAAAACATGGGAAAATTTTTGACCTGCTAATAATTGCATTAGGATTAAAACCTTCTGTTGATCTACCCCTTTATCATTAGTTTCAAAATCAAAAGCTCTAAATAGAAAACCAGAAAACTTCTCGTTTTTAATTACTTTATTAGGCATTGTTTCAATTGTGTAATGAACTTTAAATCTCACACTGGCCGAATCAACCCAGTCATTCTGCGCATAAAGCCAGATTTCGAGCTGATTTTTAGTAATACTTGTTTTTGCCACAATTTCATTTATCACGTGCTCAATCATGAAAGGCTTATCGTGATCAAATTTCAATGCAATTAATATCGTTTCGGAGCTAGACTGTTTCAAAATATCAATAATTGTGTGAATCTGAACAAATTGAGAACTACGGGCACGCAAATCAAATGCTAGAACTTTTAAATCAAAATCTTTTAAACTTTTAAAAGTTCGATAATCATATAAGCCTTCAATACCAAATTTATATTTAGTCATAATTAACAAACATTATGTCATATTTTTAAAATAAAACTGATTGGGAAAATAAAACCATTAGTCTTTAAACCACCAGAATTACGTTCTACTGTCGATTTAAGCCTTGGAATGTGTTGTCGTTATAATTAATTAAAAAATTAAAACCAATTCTTTTTTCAATCAAATCAGTAGAGTAATTAACAGCAACTTTCCAACAATTGTTAAGAGGGCTATAGATTGCCTCGTAAGAACTTTTTGATAAGTTTTTTTCACGCATGTTATAGTCATGAGAGGTTGCAAGTTGCAGTAAATCATTAATATTAATTCCAGACTTAAAGGCAATAGTCTTAAGTATTGGAGTCGTAGAAGAATTAAATGAATTGTAATTAAATTCTGTTCCTAGCCACAATTTCTCAAAATTCTTTGTAAATGCCAAACTGAACTTGTGCTCAGATGTTTGATGGAAAAAAAACTCTTTTAAATCAACTGAATATGAATTAACACTAAAACCAGTATGCATAAACAACCGAGTCAAACGATCTTCAATTGAAGCATCAACCAAATTGAAATCTAACCCTTGCGAAATATCAAAAAATGCAATTTTACTGTAGCTGAAGTTGTCTTTTAAATACATTCCATCCTTAAGTGGACTCAATTGCTTTGGTACTTTTTTTATTAGAATATGATTCCATTGCATTTCAATTGTGTTAGAAACAGGCAGCGAATCTCTGGCACTAATTTGGTTATTTTCATACTCTTTTTCTCTCAGAGAATCAACGTAATCAAATTGACCGTTATCTAACTTAATTTGATTTAAAAAATCAGTATTTCCTTTTGTCTTTTGATCACTTAAATAGAAATGCTTAAGCTTTAACTCTTGAGAATGGCGATATGAGTTTATCATAACTTTCATTTTCGCACTTCCCTCTTGATCGCGATTGTTAATCGGCAAATTTCCAATTGTTTTAACATCGGAAATAGAGGTGTTTACAAAAGAATCTGAAGGTATTTCCTTTTCATAGGAAATACCAAATATTTTTTCTAACTCAATCTTTGCTTCAGATTCATAGACAACACCACTCTTCGAAAATTTTTTATCACGTGCTGTTTTTAACCAGTAATACTGATTGTCTAGTTGAATCTTTGTTGAAAACTTGATTGGACCTAAACGTCCTAGTTGCCAATCTATATATGGATTAACGTTTAATCTACTGACATTACGAATATACCCAGTATCAATTACTTTATTTTGTTTAAAAGAAACAAAATCAGAGTTAAAAAACAAATTAAATTTTCTTAAGAAAAAGTGATCACTTGATAATAAGTTAATTGGAATGGAACTTACTTGTATTTTGGGAATCATCTGTACATAAGACTCATCAAACTGATAGGGATCATTGAAAAAATAATTCCTTTTAAAACCAGCTTTAGTACTTATTGAGAAGAACTGATTTCGTCCTTCAAAAAAACCAGAAATTCCTGAATCGGTAGAGAGTATTTTATCTTTTGTAAAGAAATCAAGATCTCTCACTACATCTAAATCTTTCATCCTATCATAATAAAAATGATGATTAAAATTTTTCCCTATTTCGAAATGGTGTTCATAATTCGAAAAATCTCTAAAAGTTTTGTCCCCAGAAAGAGTCTTATCATTTTTATAGGCTTTATAGATTTCATCATTAATATGTAAACTATTAATCTCTAACCAAGAACGAGCTCCCATCGTTTGCCTAAATTGCAACTCATTTCCAATCCCCCTTTTTCCAAAAATTGATGGAACAAAAGTAGCATCGTTATAATTGCCTATCGCCCAAAAAAAGGGCTGCTGAAATCTTATTCCTTCTGAGTAATTAAGTCCAAATTTCGGAAAAAGTAAGCCTGTTTCTCGGTTTTTTTTAATGGGAAATACGATATAAGGAATATACATTACAACCACACCATTTATCTTAATAAAAGCATGCCGAAGAGTAACGTATTCCCCAACAGTAATTTCTACTTTTTTGCCAAAAATACTCCATGATTCTGGACAATCTTTGCAAGTAGAATACTCAGCATCTTCTGCGTATATAAAATCCTTACGTAACCTTGAAATTTTTTTGCCAACAACTGCAAAAGTGTCAGTTTGAATCCGAGCATTAACTAAATCAACAGTTTGATTTTGAAACTTGTAAACTAACTTCGACCCAAACATGCTAAGTTCTGGCGCAACATATCGAACATTTCCCTCAACTTCAGTTTTGCCTTCTTTGAAATTAACAGTCGCTTTTTCACCATAAATAGAGCTATTGGCATGAGTGACAACAACATTCCCAATTGCTTCAAACTCCTCACCTGATGATTTTCTGAAGGCTTTATCCGATAAAACCGAAACTTTCTGTCCCTCTGCAAGTTCAAAAAATTCTCTAGCAAATAAATTTTGAGTATTTTGTATAAGAAGTGTATTAAATATTATCAATCTGAAGAAAACTTTGAACTTCTCCGATAAAATAATACGATCCAGTGATAGTAATTTCGTTAATTTCTTCTTGTTCATTAAAATCTTTTAAAAATTTCTTCCATGAGTTTTTAAAAGCTACCCGGTGATGCTTTTTGGCCAAAGCTTTTAAACTTTTATCATCAAAAGCTTTAGGATGCCTAAAAACTGTCACCACAATCTCTTTTTGTAACGAAGTTAGCATAAGTAACATTTGCTCAACTTCGCTAGCATCCCTTTTTGAAAATGATGACAAAAAAAGATAAGATTGTTTACTTTTTTGTTGATACCTATTTACTAATTTTCTCATACCATCGACATTATGTGCACCAATAAATATGTATTTCTTGTTATTTTTGTAAAAAAATTCAGATCTCCCTTTAAATAAAGGCCAATTATTTAAATAATACGTCAGAGATTTGACAGGAGATCTTAATGGATACTTTGCCAATATCAATTCAAGGGTACGATAGGCCAATAAACGGTTACGAAAAGAGAAATCACTCTGATTGTCTATTGATTTAGAGTGAAACAAATCTTCATGAAAGATACTAGCATACGTGGTGAGAATTTCCTGAAGTTCTTGTCTTAGATAAGCTAATTCAAGACAACTTAGCAACACACAATTACTCCGAAGAACACCACATTTTTCGCTTAATATGCTACGATATGTATTACCTAGAATATCTTTATGGTCACGAGATATAGATGTTAAACAAACGATATCTGCATCAAAATGGTTTACAGCATCTAATCTGCCTCCAAGACCTACTTCCAATATCAAAACAAATTTATCTTTTTTATTATCTGGTAGAGAATTATAGTGACGAAAGCTTAATTTTAAAAAAATCAAAAATAAAAATTCATAGAATGAAATCTTAAAAGATAAAGCATCAATTTCTATAAATGTTTCAAAAACAACTTTATTTAAAACAGAGACTTCAATAGTTTTTCCATCAAAAGAAAAACGTTCTGTTACCGATAATATATGAGGAGATGTCCAAAGTGCAGTAGTCATCGATTCCTGACATAGCAACCATTCTAAGGAATATGCTGTTTCCCCTTTACCGTTAGTGCCCGCAATTGTAACAATAGGAATATTGCTGGACTTAATCCAGTCAATATAAGTTAGGTATAAAGGCTTAGTTCTTTGAAGCCCCGGCGTGAAAACTTCATGTCCAAAGCGCTTCATTATTTCATCTAGTAATTTTTTTTCTGCTTCTATATAGACCTCAAAATTGTACTAATACTAAAATATGCCATACTTTATTGGCATCGATAATCCCTTAAAATTGTTTAATTTATATCTGATATTAAAGCTTTATCTAAAAATACCCGACAAGACTAGTAGACAACAAGGTTTCATATGAAAATGGATAAGTTACGAGCATCAGAAAATAACCTTTTTAGGAATTATAAATTTATGAGAGAGATCTTTATTAAACATTTCGCAATAATCTTTATTCAATTTTCTTTGAACTTTATGATTTCTGTCAATATTTATGCCAATGAAGCCAGTTGTAAGATTAACGAATTTAAAGATCTGTATATAAAACTTCAACAGTCACTGAATTACGAAGGCAAAGATGCTGTATTTAATAATAAATCAGGTTCTATATCACTAGTCGGCCATACCGATGCTAACAACCCGGATTCATATGGAGGGAAAGTATATGAAAAAGTCCTTCATAAGCAATATACGTCAGCATTAAGAAAAGTTGCTCTACTATACCGTCATGTTGAAAATGCACCAGCTGAAAGAAAACCAGAAGAAGTTGAGGTTATTAATTTTTTTAAAAGCATAGATGATCCAAAAAAATACCCGATAAATGATTATAAAAAATTCTCAGACTTGGTTTCCCAATTACAAATTAGTTCGAAAAAAGCATTCTCGGACAAACCAAACTCACAAATAAATGAGCAAGATGTATATCTTTTGCAAAAATTATTGATCCATGCATATGATACGATTTGTAGAACTCAAAATTATGTTCTCAATAAAAAGCAAAATGCAAATAATCGTAAGGCTGCGGAAATTTCAATCGAAAAAGCTCTTGGTATGATGACTGAGTCTTTCAGAAGTAATATAAAAAACCTAGATGCAGATGACGATATCATGGATGTAAAACTAGAAGCAACTGAGAAAACAGTTAATAGTGCAGTTAAAGATAATCTAAATCAATTACGAAATTGGATAAAATTACAGAGTTCTACATGTCAAAAAGTAATACGTAATATTAAAAATTTTAATAATTTTCAGCCCTGCAATTATCAAAAATTTATTGATTCCATTTTGGTCAACGATAATAACTTTAAAGATTATGAATCAATTTTGCATTTTATAAATGCCAATCAAAAACACGGTAAAATAGACCCTAAAGCAGAAACAGGTTTAAGTGCTGATTTTAAAGCACAACTAATCGGTTTAGATGTTAAAAAGGATTGTGCTGCAGATGAAGAGCGAGACTCGTTTGGAAAGTGCAAGAAAAAAAATGTACCACCAATTATCACTCCATCAAATAATGAAGGTAAGCAATGTAAAACCAAGGAAGACGAGAAAAAAGGCTATATTATAGTTAACTGGATTTTCAAAAAAAATAGCACCTTTGTAATTGGTAGCTCAGAAAATAATCAATCTAGCTCACCTCAAAGAGATAATAATTCAAACGGCAATTCTGGATTAAACGGCAATTCTGGATTAAACGGTAATTCTGGATTAAACGG
>CAYWBR010000023.1:30710-37102 GCA_964456675.1 uncultured Bacteriovorax sp.
TGAAAAAGATCACGACCTTGAAGAATCAAAAAAACAAGGCAAGTGCGTTCCTAAACCTTCTTTTGATATTAAGTCATGCAATGAAAAAGATCACGACCTTGAAGAATCAAAAAAACAAGGCAAGTGCGTTCCTAAAAAATCTAACAATGAAAAATGTAATCCATTGCCGACAGGTGCAATTGAAGCTCTATGGTCTAAAAATGATAAAGGTCAATGTGTTTGTAAAAACAATAATTCTTCCTGCTGTAGTGCGGGAGCTGAAAGTGATTCGGGATCAAAATCATATGACTATAAGGATGGACAGTGCGTATTAAAAGCTCTACCTAAAAATGAAAACAATGATGATGAAGAAGAAAAAAATCGTGACCCAATATTTTCACGTGAATTAAAAAATGCACCAACAAATTTTCAACCTATCATGCTAAGAGAAGAGCAAATTATGATAATGCCTGGTCAGAGATAATTCTTTGAACTAGGCATATATTAAAAAACAAAGCTTGTATCATCAGAGCCAAGAATGGTAATGCGCTCATCTTTAAGAGCTTCTATTTCTTTATATAATTCAGCTTGAAAGTTTGGTTTTAAGTGACCTAGAAAAATAGGAACATCTAAAGGCATTTTTTTTATTTCTTCTTTCATTGAATTTGGGGTGTGGTGCTGACTGTCTAGTGCAACTTTTTCTAGTGCATTTGGAAAGCTTACTTCGGTAAAAATGGCCTTTAAATTTTTATTTTTGTGGGCAAATTTCCAAATATCTTCAGTCGGTCCCGTATCTTGAGTAAATACAATGGTACAGTTTTTTCTTTCAATAATAAAACCCATTGCACCACCTTGGTGATTTACTGGTATCGCTGTGACTTTGTAGTTACCTATAATTGTTTCAACACCAGGAGATAAGTCGTTAAAATGCAAAGTTGGAGTTTCATGATTTGGAAGTTTTGTGAAGTCTGGCCAAATTTTATCGTTTAACAAATGAGTCATTATTGATTCACGAACAGGCTTATTACAAAAAATCTCAAAAGGTTTTTCTTTCATTCCAAAGCAATTATCTGCAAGAAATGCTAAATCGCTAATATGGTCTAAGTGGCTATGGCTAATTAATATATGATCTATTAATGCTTGATCGACAATTTGAATTCCAGAAGCGACGGAGCCTGCATCTATTAAGAGTTTTCCATCGATAAGATATGAAGTTGCTCTAAATCCAGGAGATACTCCTCCATGACCGCCAATAATTCTTACTAGCATACTCTTCCTTTGCCAAAACAATTTTGCTCTTTTCAATTATCGGTACGGCATATATAATTTTTAGTTAATTAATTAATCTTTTTTTAATTTGTTATATATGTCAGATGTCGTTTGTCCGGTAATTTTTGAAAATATTTTTGCCAGCTGCTTTGGACCACGAGTTCTAGCAAGGTAATCTTCCACCATTTGCACTAATTCATTATCAATAAATTTTTCAGTTTGGCCGAACTTTTTATATACAACAATGACAAATTCCCCCTTGGGGGTTATTAATTTGTCTTGGTATTCACTTGCCTTAAAATGAACTACTGTTTGGAATTTTTTTGTCAGTTCCCGTGCCACGCACACATCTACATCGGGATAATTGTTTTTTAAAACATCTAGGGTATCAAGTATTCGATGTGGGCTCTCAAAATAGATATGAGTTCCGCCACGATTACTTAATTCCTTTAATACTTCATTTTTTTCCCCGTTCGTTCTGGGCAAAAACCCCCAAAAAGTAAATGGATGGGCCGGAAACAAAGAAAGCTCTAAAGCAACTAAAACTGAGCTTACTCCTGGAATGGTATTAACTTCAATGCTATTTTGCTTTGCCCATTCCAATAAAGGATAAGCTGGATCTGAAATAACAGGAGAGCCGGCATCAGAAACCAAATGGATTGTTCTACCATTCTCCAAAAGTCGACTAATTATATTAATTTTTTCTTTTGTATGATCGTGAAATGAATTAATTTCTTTATCTGAGTATTTAACCCCTATATCGTTTAAAAATGACTTAAAGACTCTAGTATCTTCCGCAAATACGATTCGAGCAGCCTCAAGTTCTTCACGGGCCCTCTCTGTCAAGTCCCCTAAATTACCTATCGGTAAAGTAATTAATATGATTTTTCCAATCACTAGATCCCCTTTATCTCTTAGCATTTTTTGCCACCAAATGATGCTATCTGTTTTTTATGATAAATTACATTCGTGAGTTAATGTTAACCAAGGATTTTAAATATGGCCATGAAAGCTCAAATTAGAACAGACGCTAGTGGAAATATTACCGTTCATATGAATGGTAGTTTAGACTACGAAAATAGCTTACCGCTTAGAAAAGAACTTCAAGAGCTTCACGTAAACAACCCAACATCCGAAATCACGATAGATATGCACGCTCTCGATTTTGTAGGATCAAGTGGGATTGGTCTATTTGTTGAAACTCTCCAAATATTAAATGAAAACAAATCAAGAATTAAATTAAGCAATGTAAAAACGGAATTTTTAAAGGTCTTTAAGCTCTATCAATTTGATGCTTATCAATTACTAGTGGATGAATTCGAAAACGATGAAACAGAAAATCTAAATAAAAAATTTGGTAATAGAAAGTCAACTTACTCTAATTAAAAAGTAATATTAAAAACTGGAATTTGAAAAAGAATAGCTTTTTGTTGTTCTTTTTCTTTTCTAGAAATTGCATAGAGTTCGTTAATAACAGAATTGTCAAACTTGGCACTATCTTCGGGATAATAATCTTCAGAGTTTTTTTCTTCACCCCAACCGCGCTTTTTCATTTCGTATGAAGTGATCACATAAGCGCCAAAAATTAAACCAGCATAAAGACCAAGAGATGCTCCTTTTGCAATATTTCGGCCCTCGCCGCCAAAAGCTAGGGTTGCAGTTCCTAAAAGTGTACCAGCGACAACACCATAACCCGCGCTTTCAGCTACCACTTTCAATTTTGGATCCATGGACCAAGAATTAAAAGAAACAAGCGTAAAAATAGACAAAATAACAATTCTAATTAATTTCATAATGATAGAATAATGAAGAGTTTTTTATTTGGCAAAAACAAGTTTAATAAAAACAGTCTTATCTAGTATGCTAGCTAATAATTCACCCGATTGCTTTAGTCGGATAAACTGCTTCTTGGCAAGGTGTCCACCATTTTTACACTCAATAATGTTTAAACAGTCCTCTTTTAGATAACACAAATCAATTTGTCCCGAACCTCTAGCGCGCAATATTAATGGTGAAATCAATACTGGTGTATAAAGAGAATGGTACTTAAGGGATAACTCACACTCTAATTTCTCCCCCTTCTTTTGCAACATGCTCTTTGACCCCTTTAAACGTCTTACGATGAATTTTAGTTACACCTAATATTTTAATGGCGTTTAAATGAGCTTTTGTGGGATATCCCGCATGATTTTCCAATCCATAACCAGGATAAACTCCACCCAAGTCTGCCATTAATTGATCTCGATACTCTTTTGCAAAGATTGAGGCAAGAGCAATTAACACTGACTTACTGTCTCCTTTCACAATTGGAAAACATTCCATTGTTTCTGATAAATTTTTAATTGTTATTTTTCCATCAATAAGAAGCACAGACTCACCACACTCGCCAAATTTCTCCACCGATTTTTTCATCGCATACAGTGAGGCTTGTAAAATATTAATTTCATCAATTATTCTAGGAGAAATTTCTGTAATAACGAAACTTACTAAACCTGGCCTAAGCACAATTTCACAATTCTTTTTTAATTTTTTAACATCTCCAAAAATGTGCTGAACAATCTCTAGTCTTTTTTTTGTTGATAATTTTTTAGAATCGGTTACACCTATGCTTTCTAGTTCTTTTAAAAATGATTTAAGAGAAGAATTATTTTTTACTCTGACGGCGCAAGAAACCACGGGACCAGCGAGAGGACCTCTTCCAACTTCGTCGGTAGCAAGTAAAAAACGATGATGATTTTTTAAATATTGTAATTCAAACATACAAAAAAAAGCCCCAACAAGTGTGGGGCTTTCAGTTTTGATTTTTTAAAACTAAGAATCTTTTCTATCGTAATCAATAGCGATACGAGCAGATTTACCAGAGCGCTCACGAAGATAGTAAAGTTTGGCTTTTCTAGCTTTACCGCGCTGAACTATCTCAACTTTATCAACGTTTGGAGAATGGAATGGGAATACTCTCTCAACACCATACCCACCTGAAACTTTTCTTACACGAAAATGTCCAGACATTTGTCCTTTTTCTTTAATTGCAATACAAACACCTTCGAAAATCTGAATTCTTGACTTAGAGCCTTCAGTGATTTTCGCGTGAACAGCAATAGTATCCCCAGATTTAAAATCAGGAAGATCTTTAACTTTTTTGCTTGCATGATCTGCATTAACTACATCTAATAAATTCATATTAACTCCAAAGAGCATAACCAATTCCAGAGGACCAACACCGTGTTGTTCTTAAAAAAGGTTGTTTATTCACCATATAATCGATCTAAATAGATCGCAACTGCTGAGCGTACGGAGAGGTGATTATACCCATCTGAGTTCAAAGAGACAATAGGAGAAAGCTTAAATTCTGCCATGTCTAAAATATTCTGATGTAACCCCCACCCTGTTCCAAAAAGCACTAAAATTGGACGACTCTCTTTGGCCGCAAAGTCTTTCAAATTGTGCACAGAGTTGTTTTCACCTTTAAAATTCGCTCCCGTTACTACCAAAATAGGCCTCTTGCCCTCAAGTGCTTCAACTCTGCGAATTACATCCTCAACCGAATCCTGAGCCTCTGCGATAGCAAGGGCATCCTGACGATCTGGATTAAAGGCATTTGCGGTATCTGTTTTCCAGTGATTTAGGATTTCATGCACTAATTCTTTTTGAAGAGGAAGTGGAGTAACCAAAAAATATTTTTTAACTCCAAATGTCCTACAGCTTCTTGAAATATCATGAATATCTAAATTAGTTACAGAGGTTGTTACCATTTCACCTATTTTATTTCTAATAGGATGATGAACTAAGGCCAAATATGTATTCACTTATTATCCCTATTTTTATCTATTAAATCTGGGCGATATTTTTTCGTCACCCTAATTCTTTCCTCATCTCTATATTTTTCTATATGCGCATGATTACCTTTTGTTAGTACCTCTGGGACTAAGTCGCCATGGAAATCTTGAGGCTTTGTATATTGCGGATATTCTAATAACCCATCTTCAAATGATTCGAATTCTGCAGATAATTTGTTTCCCAAAACTCCTTCAAAAAATCGCATAAAAGAATCTATAAAAACCATGGTAGCAAGCTCTCCACCCGTCAAAATAAATTCGCCAAGTGAATACTCTTCATCAACATAACGAGAAATAAACCTCTCATCGATTCCTTCATATCTTCCACAAATAAAAACCAAATCTTTCTGATTTTCATTTGTCGAAAATTTTTGGGCCATTTTTCGAGCTTCGAGATTAGACCAGACAACTCCCCTAGGAGAAGCAAAAACCACATGCAAATCTTTTTTAATATCATTGTAGCCACCAGGCTTTAAAACACCTTCAAGCAGAGCATTTTCCAACACATCCGCCCTCATTACAAGACCGACACCTCCACCATAAGGAGTATCGTCGACACCTTTATAGTTTTTTGGAGAAAAATTTCTTAATTGAATACATTCTAATTGAATCTTATGTCCACGTTCTCCACGCAGAGCTTGCCCTGTTACTCCACAACTCACTAAAGGGGCAAAGTATTCAGGAAACAAAGTTACTATCCAGATTTTTTTTAACATTTAATCTATGTACTCCGGAAGATTCACTTTAATGAATCCCTCTTCAATATTAACGACTGGAACAAACTGATCTATAAAAATCAAATCAACCAATTCATTCTTTAACTTCAGCACTAAAACAACCTGCTGACCGTTATCATAGAAGTCCTTTACTACTCCTAATTCACTATCATTTGAGCTGTCTAAAACTTTTAAATTTAAAAGATCTGCTACGTAATACTCATCCTCTTCAGTTTCAGGAAAATCATCTCGATCTACCATAATCTTAAAGGGAATCATCTCCTCAACAACATTACGATTATCGACACCAAGAAGCGTGACGATAATTTTGTTTCCGAAGCGAATATTCTTAATCTTATGAACTACACCAGTAGCTGGAATTTTACTTTTTTCATTTAAAGGAAGTAATGTAATTTGGAAATTTTTATCTAAAATAGAATCATCTGGACTAGATAGTTTAAATTCGAAATCACCTCTGATCCCGTGAGGCTGAGTACAAATACCAACTTGAATAAGTCTATCCATTTTCAAAGCCCCAAAAACAAAAAACCCCTCTTAAGGAGGGGTTTTTAATTATAAAGAGGGTGCATCG
>CAYWBR010000024.1:0-17107 GCA_964456675.1 uncultured Bacteriovorax sp.
GACTTGATATTCCAGAAGTATCATTGGTTGCAATTTTAGATGCAGACAAAGAAGGCTTTTTAAGATCTGAGAAATCATTAATTCAGACAATTGGTAGGGCCGCAAGAAATAGTGAGGGTCGGGTAATTCTTTATGCCTATAAAAATACAGGGAGCATGGATCGGGCCATTAGTGAAACAGCTAGGAGAAGAAAAATTCAAGCTGAATTTAATTCTATGAATTCAATTACTCCAAAAACCATATTGAAAAATGTATCAGGTGGAGTGATAGAAACTCTACGAGGGGCCAAAGGGCGAGGACAAAAAAAGATAAAAGGAATTGTTACCGAGTTATCACAAGAGAGCTTAGATAAACGTATTTCTGAGCTCAAGGAAGAAATGAAATTAGCTGCGAAAGAGTTACGATTTGAAGATGCCGCCAAAATGCGCGATGAGATTAGGCACCTGACTGAATTAAAATTAATGGCATAGTTGAGATATTATGAATACATTTCTTCAAAATTCGCTAAGTGATTTATTCGGAAAAAATGTAGAGATTGAGATCAAACAGAAAAATCAATTTTCTGTAGAATATTTATTGCATGAATTAAAAGATTTTTCTATTGAAGTAGCAGATGATGAGTTTTCATCTTTTCATTCTTTAAGAAAAAAAGAATTTTTACTTAGTCGTTTTTTGTATAAAAAAATAATGAATGAATCTTTTAATATTAATGTAAATGAGTTGAAAAGAAGTTCGGAGAGAATGCCTGTAGCTCCTATTGGATTCTGCCTGTCCGTAAGTCATGACCAAGATTTTGTGATTGTGGCAGTGTCAAAAATACTACTTGGCGTTGGGGTTGATATTGAAAAAATAGGTCGCATTAAGCCAAGAGTTGAAAATCATATATTAGCACCAAATGATAATGTTGCTGATTTGCTGGAGAGTTCCACTCTAGACCGAGAAAGTGTTTTGGCCTTAATTTTTTCTGCCAAAGAGTCTCTTTATAAATTACTTTTTCCTTTTGTGCGTAAATATTTTGGTTTTATGTCTGCCTATGTTTGTTCGATTGATAATAAATCTAATACATTTGTCATCGCGCTCAATGAATCTTTAGCTAATGAGAAGAACAATATATCCTTAGAAAAAGGCGATAGGTTTATTGGGAAGTTTTTGATCTATGATGATCGAGTAATTACCTATATTGAAATTTGTAAGTAAGATTTATAAAAAGTTAATGTAATAATTACAATATGTTTTATAATTTAATGAAATAGATATTTAAAAATGCAAAAATTTCTTATTTATGATATGAACGCCAAAAAATTAAATTTGGTGATTTATGAAAATAACAAGCATTTTTGTAATTTTAGTAACAGTTCTTTTTTCTCAAAATATATTGGCCAAAAAAACTTGTGTTGATCCAGATAAGTTTCCTGTTTGCCATGCTGGGAGTGAAATTAACCCTCATTACGTTAATATTTGTGTAGATTTTGCAAGTCTGTGGGGTCATTTTTCTAACCATGAAAATGATTATTACGGGGAATGCAAGAATTCTGATGCTGATATTGTTGCTTACACTTGTAATGCCGGCTTAAGTTTCTCTCCTGGAAATTCAAAAATATGTCGCGACAACCACAGTGGAAATATTGTCTCAAGCTGTGAAAATATAAACAATTGTACATGTTCGAATGATCCTTCTGGTGAAGCTCAGTTTCAATCAAACTACTTCACGGCACTAGTTGCTAAATTTTTTGCCGGCGAGCAGTTTTATTATGATGAGTTAGACTTTAATAGTCTTGCTTATAATGAAATTCTTACTCTTGGCGAGTACGACAGAGTAAGCGAAGCATCCAAAGAGTTAGGAAAGTATGTTTTGTCTCCAAATAATGATTTGAAAATCCATCTTGGTTCAGAGCGTTTTGGCGCAAAATATTTTGTGGATACTTGTTTTCGTTATGTTGGAGATCTGAATACGTCCGATAAAATATCAATTCGCCATCAAGGAAATGTACATTCTGAAAATTCGATAAAATATAGACAAAAAGCAAATTTAAGATATAAGTATGAACTTTTTTGCGACCACAGTTCTAGTACATCAGTAGATTTCTCTGTCGGCTTAAGTCCTCTAGCAAGTACAGTTGAGCAATCTTTTGGAGGGATGGGTATTGAGTGGGTCCAGAACATACCTGCGAAGAAATTTTGTTTTATTCGAACAACTTACACGGAAAGCAAGAGCGAATCAGCGCTTAGACCTCAAAGTCTACAAAATATCGAATTTCAAAACTTAACTCAGTTAAATCTAGTTTCTTCAAGTTCTTCATCTAACGCGTTTCCAGTTAATATTTGTTATATCGAAAATAGTACTGGATGCTGTCAAGATGTGAATATTGAAACCGAAGATTCCTTTAGAAGTTTTATCTTGTCGGTGGGCAATACTGGGCATAGAAATTCGAGTTTTCGCGGTATTTGTCCAAGTGGTTGCAAACGATTCTGTAAGTAATCATGCGCACTTTACTCATACTATTTTTATTCTTTTCAAGTATAAATACTGCCTTCGCTGCTGTTTGGAAAGTAAACAGAGTCTGGTCAGAAGATGAAGAGTTGTCGTTTTCTCGCTGGGTAGAAAACGATTTTATGACAACAATATTTTCTAATCCAGGTGGCCCTTATTATGGCATAAAAACCGACTGCGCTGATGCCGCCTTAATTATTAGAGCAATTTATAGCTATGAAAATAATTTACCATTTTCATTTAAGAGCATAGATGGCGTTGAAGTTAACGAATCGATAGAGCGCTTTGATCAAATTCCTGATGAATCTCGATTTATTTATTTTGCCAATTGGATCTCAGATTATGTTAGTGTTAATTCTTTGGCACATAAAAATACATATTCAATTCATCCCAAGGACATTAGGCCTGGAGATTTATATCTAGTAAGTTGGCTTAATCCACAAGGAAAAATAAATAACCATGCTTATATTGTTAAATCTATTCTCCCCACAGGGGATTTAGAAATGTACTCATCAACAACACCTAAAATGAAGCGTACACTCTCTACAAGAAAAGGTATGCCACTTCATCTTTTTAATGGCATTCCTTATGGTTTTAGAAGATTTAAAAATGCCAATAGCGTTGCTCGTGAAAGAGATAGTGATTTAGATATGATTCAATATGACTGGCAGAAGTTAGGCGAAAAGCAATTTTTTTCCCTTGTTAAAAACGAGTTAAAAAAAGTTGAAGATAGTTATTCAGAAAACTTTAAACGGCGATTTTTTAATTTATGTGATTCGTTTAGTTTAAGATATGAAATTGTAAATGAAGCGCAATTGAAAATTTCAGAAAGAAATGGAAAATGTCTTTCTGGCACAAGCTTAGATGAGTTTTCGACACCAAGCCGAGATCAAAATATTGCAATGGAGTTTGAAAGAATTATCCATGGATGGAAAACTATTTTGCGCGATAATATTTCACACAATTTATCAAATGAAGAAGAAATGGGGCTAAATTATTTGATCGGAAAAAATAATTCACTAGAAGCCAAAGCCGCACTTGATTCACGATGTAGGGTAAATATTCCACTAGGCACTAATGGTATGAGGACAATGGGCTTAAGAGATTTTTATATGAGACAAAAAAACGGCGTAGTTTCATCGAACCCAAATGACACAGTACTTTCTCGCTATGGATTAGATGGTGCAAAAAGAGCATGTAGTAATTAATAATTGAAATCTGATTAATGTCACTTTCAAGGCCCAATGCTCTTGATATTCTCTTAAACTCTTGAAATCTAAATATCTTATACTCTGTAAAATTTTCAAAATTAACTAACCTTAATCATATTTAAATTGACTAAATAAACCCTCGAGGTTTATAAGCGTCACAACAATTCTATTTAGCAACTTCATCCATTCTAACAGGAGAAAAATGATGAGAAAGTTTTTGTTAGTAGTAGCGGCTTTTTTAGCAGTTACTCAATCAGCTTTCGCGATCAACTTGACGTTCAAGTTTGACGTGTATAGCTCAGGTCCTTCTATTTATGCATGTAATGCTGGTTTAAAGCATGCTCCAGCTCAACGTCAATGTTATGACCGCGTAACTGGCGGAAGCTGTAGTTTAGGATGCGCTTCTGGAAACGCTTCTTTATGTGCTCCTGGTACAACTCCACAATCATGTGTTTGTACTGGTGGTGATAATAACAACCAAGGTGGTTACCGTTTAGATTACTTAAACGTTAAACACGCTAATTGGGTTGATAACGGTGAAGCAGCTGGTGCTCAAACTTCAACAAAAATTACTGCACGCGAAAGTGATTCTGCTTTCAATACAGTTTTTGCTGAAAACAATACTCAATTCTTTGGAAAACAATTAACAGAAATGTCTGTTAACTTAGGTTCTGAGCAATACGGAGCTGAGTATTTCTTAGATGTTTGTTACCGTGGACCACAAATTGATTACAATAACGTTGATGGAATCAATTTCGCGCTTAAAGGCAAAGTTACAGTTAATAATTTAACAAAAGGTAACGGACAAGAATTGGACTATAAAACTCTTGCAAGTTTAAATACAAGAGCAGAAGTAAAATGTTACTTAGAAGATGAATACCAATACTGTCTTCAAACTGGTAGCTGTGGTGGTACAACTACTTTAAATCCAGCAGTGGATTCAATTCCTTCTGTAATTGGATACAACTATACTAGAAACTCTGGTGCTTACCAAACTCTTGCTGGTACTTCACAAGAGAAGACTCTTTTAAATGATGGTGCTATGAGAGTCGGTAATGAAAAAACTCCAAGATTTTGTGTTGTTAGATATTTCTTCAAAGAAAACAATACAAATTTCAGAAAGTGGAAACTACAAGCTGCAGAAGCATGTACTTACACTGAAATCAATGAACCAGTAGCTGAGTAATTATTACAAAGGAGGGGAGTTTTTATCCCCTCCTTTTTTATTTATGTTAAAAAGGTATCTAATGAAAATAACACTTTTGTCTTTAATTGCATTTTTGGGAGTTAGCAGTGCTTTTGCTTGTAAAGTGAAGTCCCCTGCCATGCTTAATCTTGCAAGCTCAACTATCGACAAAATGTACTTCTCTTATGGGTTAAAAAGTCTTTTAGATGAAGTTCCCTACGCAGAAATTAACAACTGCATGCAAACCGCTCAAGCAAAAAAATTTCTAATGATCGCGTTTGGCCCAGAAATTATCGAGGCCGAAGACACCTATAGAGGAACAAACTTTAATAAAGGTTTTGTTGAATCTAGCTGTAAAGTAAAAAATAATCCTTTAGAAAATATTTTAAATGGTAAAGAACAAGAAAAAGATTTTTTAAAGAAATGGAAATATATCGAAAACTGTGTCGAAGTTCATGTGACCGAAGTTGGCTCGAAACAAATCCAGGTTGAAGAAAATCAACCAGGTTGTAGTGCAAAGATTGTAAGCCCTAAAAGCGCTGTGTTCAAAGGTGGATATTGTTTTTTTAAACCGCATTTCGATAGTAGCTATAACGTAACAATTCGTATTGCAAACGAATGTACGACAAAAGAATTTTATAAAAATAATGAAATCCCTTTCTCTGATGTTTCAGGAAACATAAGTTTTTATACTTCAGCTCAAAATCAAGGTGAGTTAGGAGGCTTAACTGCTATTGGCACTCATCCTGTCAGAGTATCGACAAATATTGTTAAAGAAATAATGGAGCCTTCTGATGATTTTGGAATTGTTAGACCAACGTTTCCAATTTCCTATCCATTGACAGACCTTCATCTTGGTAAGATTAGTTTGTCTCCAATGGGAGAAGAGTACATCGCAATTAAAACACCTTTCGTTGTTAGTCACAGTTGCTCTGAAATTGTTAAAAATGGGCTTATTTCTTCACCATGTGATTACGCAATACCAGTGGTGGCAGAAATTTACTTAAAAGATAGTAAGAATCAAATTATTATGTCTTGGTTTGATGGTGGCGTTGCTCAAGCTCAATGGCAAGGAATTATATCAGGTGAAGGTATTCAGGTTCTAAAAAGTTGGCTTAAGCCAGGTGAGAAATACTCTTTAGAGTATCGTTTTGGTGAGCCTCACTATGATTTTAATTTCTTTAAGGGAAGAATTAAAAATAAAATTGGATTAATCAATTCAAGACTTCCGGTCATTACTATGGATGGCGAAATTAGAGAAATTTCAACAATAAAAAACATAGAAGAAATTGATGGAATGATCGAAGTTGATCCAATCTCTGGTTTGCGCCTTCGTGACCCCATTGTCGGTCTTGCCACTGCGAGAAGACGTCTTAGTGGTTACTTCTCATCTACTATGTGGCCACCAATATATAAAAATGTTTGTGCTACAAAAGATTCAAAATGTAGCGAATTTAACTCAGGATTTGCCAAGTTTAATGCTAGTTTTAAAATAACAGAAGAATATGGCATAACTGAATTAGTCGTAGAGCGTAAATCAGAACTTTTAGGAAATTATAAAAAAACAATTATTGAACAACCAGAATATGTTTGCGAATAATCACAGGAGAATTATATGAAAAAACTTTTATTAGCACTTAGTTTACTCGGTACATTGGCAATGCCTACATTTGCAGATGATATTGATGATATTTTTAATCCAGGAGAAGGCGAGTTTGAATTTGACCGCTTCTCAAATGAAGGGATTCTTTTAAAAATTGATCAAGATGCTAGAGTTGCTTGTTCGAGTGATGGCCAGTGTAAATTATCGTCTGTTAGAACAGATGCCAAGGGCTGGGAAGTTTCGTTTAACTTAGGACAAGGCGGAGCTATTAACTCTGGATCAGGTACAACAATTATTACTGGTGGGTATGATGGCAAGGGTGGAAGTAGCTGTAATACTTGTGATCAGTTAAACTGGGTTTTAACTGTGGCGTATAGATCTGGTCAATGTGTTCAAACTGTTATGGTTCCAAGATCTCTTTACTATGCAATGAATAGATATATGTATGGTCTTATGACAGAAACAGGTGAAACAAAAAGAGGTTTCACTCCTGCAGACGAGGCCATGATCATGTTTTATACAACGATCATGAAGCAGGCCAACGGTTGCCAGCCTTCTGGTAAATAAAAATTACTAAATAATACTTAAAACGGGCAGTTACCTGCCCGTTTTTTTTGTAAATTTTACAAGTTTTGTAAAGTTTTTCAATAAACTTGATATGGTATGTCCATGTATAGAATAAATTTGCCAAAAATTACTTTTAGATTCCTAGTGGTTTCTCTTTTTTTGGGGTTGTTTGGATCCTTAAATGCGGCGGAGGATCAACTGGTTTTAAACGATCTGCGTTTCACGAATCGCGCACGATGTGCTCTTGATTCTGAAAAACCGAGTGAGTCTGCTTTTATTCTTTTAAACAATATGGACATTGCAAGGGCCATTTATCGTGTTGCTAAAAATCAAAATGCAAATTCAACAGAATTAACAAAAAATGGAATAAATAAATATCGTCAAACAGTAATTTCATTACTTAATTTAATCCATAAAAAAATTGTTAGTAGAGAGTTACCACTTTTAATGTCTGATACAACTTCAGAAAAGTCTCATACGCCATATGGCTATAAGAATTTGATGGAAAAATGTTCCAGTGATGATTACTGTCCAGAATTAGATCTGTACTTAAGTAAATTATGGTCGATTTCTAGTTCCTCAAATACTATCGCAAAAAAGCAAGCCGAGTTTTATGAGTTCGATAATTTTCACTCCAAGGATAATTTTTTACAAAATAATGTCTTTGAAGATGAGAGACGAGTATTTGAATACCGTTGCCATTATTTGAAAAAATTCTCACCACTTGAGGCGCATTTGTTTGGGACTAAGCCGGACAAGGGCGTACTAGAAAATATTGCTAAAACTGCAATGAATAAAAATGAGTACATTGCTCGCTGTGATGATTTAAGTGTACAAGAAAACTTAAAAGTCGCGACCTACGAAATAAATATTCCCAATTTAAGAACTTCAAAATGGAATGACCAGGGGTTTGATTATTGGAATTCATTAAGAATTTACTTTTCTTATGCATTTAGAAATTCAAATGAAGTGATACAAATGGCAAAGCCTTTTGGGACTTTGTTTAAGGCCTTGGCCATTGAAGATTCGTTGTTGATTGTACCTAACGGATGTAAAAGTCTAACTCCTCCTAAGTGTGAATCAGATTATTTAAATCAAAATGCGATTCGCGAGTTTGCAAAGTCTTCATATAAAAAGAACGCATTGAATTTAGATATATTAGATAGTGTTCCAGAGGGAGCGCAAGATGATCTTCTAAAAGATCCATTTACGGCGGTAAATAATGATATTTTAGGTTTAGGTGATTACCAAACGAGCGATGCCTGGTTGGATAACTTTAGAGAAAATTTTTCTGGTTCGCGTACAATTGTGAAGAGAAAGGTCCTTAGGGCAATTAATTTTCTCGACATTGCTAATAAGACTATTGATCCACTAAAGCTTTCAGAGAAATTAAAAGAAAAGTTTTACTATTCTAATAATGCAAGTTTGAGTTTAGAAGAAAAACAATTAATAAAAAATGATCTATTTTATTTATGTTCTGAGTTTACATTTGCTACGCATGAAGAGTTGAGTTTTATAAAAGGAAAAATTAATTTATTGAAGGAATTAAAATTATTAGATCAAATGTCTTCAAAGATTGTAGAGACGAAGTCTGCTAGCTTTTTTAGTTTTTTTGAATCAGTATCAAAGGAAGTAAATTTAATTTGTGGCAAAATTAATCAAGACAAAATATGGGATAGAGATTTTTTGTTAAATAAATCTGGATTTAGCTCATGGTATTTGGATAAGGTGTACGATAATAAAATTGCTTCTATTGAACCAGATTTATTAAAACAATATCTACAAAAAAATAAACCACTTATTAATTACGTTAATTACAATAAGTCTAAATCTTTAGATGATGTGGTTTGTGTGCACGAAATTGATTGTGCTAGAAAAACATTGAAGTCTATTGTTGATTTATATGCAGCACTTCAATATGCCGATACGTTTTGGTCATTAGATCAAAAATTAAAATCTCCTCAGATTTTTAATCCATATGCAGAGAGAACTGCCTGTAGGGTCTACGATCCGTGGTATAAAACAAAACAGACAATGTTCAATTTTTTTACTGATATGGCACAAGGTGCATTGGCAACAGTAGCGCCAGGTGTATTGTTCGCTAAATTTGATTTGAAACCGGGAAAGGTAACTAGCTTTAACCAGTTAGTTAAAGATGGGAAAATAGTTTTTGATACACGCTATAATAAGGCCCGCGTTCAAGCTAGCCTGACTGCTGACTTTGGTAATTTGTTAGGTATTCCATGTGCGGTAACAGTTGCCAATGGCGAACCTAATCCCTACGACTATATTCAGTTTACTGGGATTTCTGCAAGAGCATGTAACGAAAATGAGAAAAATCAAATTAATGTAAATTCTGCTTCTGACATATCCCCAAATGATCAAAAGAAGTCTTCCCAATGTATTGTTTGCGCTCTTAATTTTGAAACAGTGTCGCAATCAGCGATTACACTTAGCCAAACGGCAGCACCGCAGTTTTTTATAGTAAGAGCACTTGTTAGGCTTTATAGAGGCTTAAAAGATACTTTAAATATCCCACATTCTTGGGAGACAAACCCACAGTATGCACTTGCCACATATAAGCGCTTTGGAAAAATTCCAGATCAATGTGTGCGAGATTTAATTAATGGCCGCTCGTGTATGGCAAATTCATGTGAATCTGCAATTGTTGAAAAATTGCATAGTACAGTAAATGGTGAATTTATTTCTAGTAATACCAGTGATAGCTGGAAGGGCAAATCAAGTGCCAAGGTTTCATCTTGTAGTAAGGATATTCAATTTAAAGTTTCTGAGGCTCGAGCCCAGGATCACACGCAAGAAAGTACTTGTAGTATAAGAGAAGTGCTCGTTCCTAGTGATTGTAAGGGAATATTAAAGTAGGGTATATGGTAAACAAAGCAATGGTAAGATATTTATTTAGTATATTGTTAGTGCTTTTTTCATTCGAGTCATTTGCACTTAACTTTACTGAAGTTAGAAATGGAAATATAGTTAATTTGCAACTGACATGTAATCAAACAAGTGATAATATTTGCCAAAATTTTCCACAAAAATTTATTGATTCTAAAACTAAAAAGATTGTTTTTAAAAACTACAAATCTCTTAATTCCTTTGAAATTATAAAGAATTTATCAGTAATAAATGAAAAAAATCTCGAAATTATTGCACCTTATGACTTATTAGACTTTTTAGCATCTAGTAATTTTAGAATTTTAAACGACCAATCAATAAAAAATGCACTTGCTATAAAAAGTCGTGATGTGTATTTGAAAGTTTTTGATGGTGTTTGTCTTTCGAACGACAGGTCCATTATTTTCTCATATGATAGCGGTAATTTGATTTCAGAGTTCTTAATATGTCAGGGGAAGGTTTATCGTTTTAGCGGTAATTCAAATTTTCATCATTTGGAGTTAAACAATAACATTGAATCTAATTTAAGTTTTGAAGAGTATTGGAGTGTTGAGCTTGAACCATTTTTAAATATTAATTGCCAAGGTGACTATAAGTCCTTTTGTCAAAAAGTGTGCAATGTTGAAGCAGATAAAAGCTGTTCGATACCTATGCCAGTGTGTCGAGATTGTATTGGGACATCTTTATTAATTACAAATATTTTTGAGAGTATGGGAATTCGCTATCGTAATTCAGGAAATCATATATCAAATGAGGTGTTCTCGGAGTATTTATCAAGAAAGCAGTTTGTGACATTCTCATCTAAATCAGTTTACAACCATGTTGACAGTTATGATTCTCAAAATTTAAGAAATAGATTTAAATCACTTTGTACGGAAGAAATAGAATCTCCAATTGTATTTTTTGATATAAATCCCAAAGGCAATCGTTTAGGCAAAGTACGCTTTTTAGCTTGTGGGAGCACGATCTACGAAATGACTGATGAAGCTTTAATTGACGGAGAATTGAAACTATTTCAAAATCCGATTTTCAGACTCTATTAAATTTTGTAATCGTTTGATGCGTATTTTTACTTCAGAAATTTCGTCGAATCTGTGTAATGTGGTAATTAAATCTTCACCAAACCCTAATTGCCATGCAAAATAGTCTGCTTCAAATTGTGCTTCGAGTTTGTCTATTTTTCTTTCGTGATGCTTATTATAGATATGCCCCAACTCATGTGCGAGGGTTGCTGACGCCTCTGTGATTAAGGTTGAATTCATCATTTTAAACAAATCTGGAAATATTACAACTACGGATTCATTTTTCAAATTTCCTACTGCAAAACTCAATTCAGCATGACTATAGATAAAGTGAACCTGATGCTTGGTAAAATATTTTAAATGCTCTTTTGAAAATTCCTCGAACAAGATCTGAAAACATTGATGTACTTTTGGATGAGTAAATATCCATTGATGACTTGGGTTCTTGGTAAATAATTCGATAAACCGAGTTTTTGGATCGGTTATAGTGGTAAATAGATCCATATTTTTTAATTCGGCTACTTTGTTGATTACCTTTAGCTGTTTAAATAGGTAAAGATTCTCTGTTTCGAATTTCAAGCTTTGAAGTTAATATTGTATTATGAATACTCGATTGATTTATTTTTTGCTTGTTCTCATTTTAGTGCCATTATTTGTTCAAGTTAATGCAATTGAATCCTTGGACGGATTTTTAGTTGAAAGCTTAGACTCAAGCTTTAGAGTTATATCACCTCAAAAATTTAAACCAAAGATGGAAATAATTGTTGATAATAAAACCTTGGTTAAGCTTGTTGGCAGATTAAGTATCAATAACAAGCCTACTAATTATTTTTATACTATTCTTCCTGGAAGTTATGAGAAAAAAATTATTGAGATTAAAAAAGGCGATATTCTTCATTTCGTTCCTATATCACCACCTTTTCAAGAAGTTGAGCTAATAATCGGTAATAAAATTTATGAAATTCCGCCAAAAAAGTAATATTACTAAATCAATTATTGTTTTCTCAGACATTCATTTAGGTGCAGGCAACCGTATTAATGGTCGTCGGAATTTTTTAGAAGATTTTCATTACGATAAAGAGATGGTTGAATTTCTTGAGTATCATTCTGGGGGGCATTATTTAGAACGAGAAGTTGAACTTATTATTAATGGAGATTTTCTAGACTTGCTGGCAGTTCCTTTTGTTCCATATTTCGACGATGAGTTTTGGTCTGAAAAATCAGCTCTGGCAAAATTAAAGATCATCATGAATGCACATCGAGATGTTTTTCAAGCACTAAGTAATTTTGTTTCTTTTCCTCAAAACAGACTAGTCTATATTATAGGAAACCATGATGCAGAAATGGTTTTTGAATCATTACAAAATTATTTTTTAGATTATTTTCCTAATAGAGATCGAGAAAAAGTTAAAATAGTAGTTAATGATAAAGGGCCATATATACCATGTGATGGTGTCATTATTCGCCATGGGCACGAGTATGAATTAGCTCACGTCTTTGATCCGAAACGCTGCATTCAAGAAGATTCATGTGGAACAAAGTATTTCATACCGCCATGGGGCTCTTATTATGTGACTAAAGTAATTAATAAATTTAAGGAAGGAAGAGATTATATAAATGCAGTAAGGCCAGTTAATAAATTTATTATAAACGGATTAATTTATGATTCACTGTATACTACAAGATTTTTGTTGGCCAATTTTTATTATTTTTTGATGGTAAGATTTTTAATTATTTTTAAGCAAAATAGAAATTTAAAAGAAATTATTAATCATGTTAAATCAGAAATGGTTTTATTCCAGGATTACGAATCAATTACGGAATCTTTTCTTAAATCAGATCCTAGTATTAAAGCTTTGATTGTTGGTCACACTCACGATCCAATATTTAGAGAGTATGATGATGGATCAATTTTTATAAATACTGGCACTTGGACAAAAATGTACAATCTTGATTTTAGTAAAAATTTTAATGGAGCAAGACTTACCTATGCTAAAATTGATTTGCGATCCAGTAATTCGCAAAGTACTTTTTTTGATTTTAATCATGAGGAGCTAAGTGATTCAACCTCAAAAGAAAAAGCACACAAAAGTGGCGATAGGTTTAATCATCTAGATATTAATCTTTTAGAATGGCGCGGAAGAACAGATTTGCCATACCGAGAGTATCGTTAAGGTGTTTTATGCAGGATTTTCAGAGTCGATAAAAAGAGTTTCAATTTGAGGAAATTCTGTTTGAAACTTTTTCATCAATGCTATTATTCCAAATTTTTCAGTTGCATGGTGGCCAGCAGCGAACATGGTAACGCCGGATTCACGAGATTCGTGGTAATTATGCTCGCTCATTTCTCCAGTGAGGTAGGCGTCGAGTCCATCTTTTAGCGATAAATTCCAGTCATCTTTTGCTCCTCCAGTGATTATTCCAAGAGTATAAATAGTTTGTCGATTCGGAAAGAGTCTTGGATCAGGAAGAGAGTAAAGTGGGGGGCGTTGAAGTTTGATTTCCAAATGCTTGGCAAGTTCATCTCCTGTCATGGGGAGTTTTAATTTTCCTTTTATTCCAATAAAAGTTTTTTTGTACAATCCAAAGGGCTCAAACTCAGTCATTCCGATTAATTCACCAAGCGCACGAGCATTACCAAATTCGTAATTACCATCAAGTGGTAAATGGTAGCCAAATAAATTGATATCGTTCTTTATGATTGGAGCTATTCGCTTATAAAATGCCTCTGTTATTGTCTTTGCACCGTGAAACTTCCAAAAAAGCCCATGATGAACGATTAGTGCAGAAGCTTTACTGTTTACTGCTTTTTCTATTGAATCAAAAGTTGCAGATACGGCAAAAGCAATTTTTTTAATTTCTTTTTTTCCTTCAATTTGTAAACCATTGGGGCAGTAGTCATCAAATAGTTCTGGTGTTAACCAGCTTCTAAGTATGCTTTCTAATTCACTATTGGTTAATATAGAGTTTTCATTTTTCATAATTTATTGATTAATTTCAAAATTCTCTTGAGAGTTTCTAAATATATTAATAAATTCTTTTAATTCTTTTGTTTCTAGATTGTTTCTTATTTTATTAACCATCCCATGTAATTCGATATTTTCAGGGTTTAATGTCAGTGCCTGAGTAAACTCATCTAACGCTCTTTCGTATTCACCAAGTGAGAAGTAAGCTCTTCCACTATTGATATAGCTAAACTCTTTATTTTGATAATATAAGGATTTTTTAGCTAGGCTAAACCATTTTAATGCATCACGGGCATTTCCTTCATTTAGTAAATAAACACCGTAATCATTATAAGCAGCACCAAATTGCGGATCAGTTTTGATTGCTTTTAAACAGTATTCTCGTGCTTCATCTAAGCGATTATCTTTGCTCGCAAGATGCCCTAAGAGCGTGTAAACTTCCGCCGTTTGTTTGTAATTTTTTGCCTTCAAGAAAAAATCTCTAGCAAGAGCGTAGTTCTTGTTTAATAAAAAAAAGTGACCTTTTTTTAAATTTTTATCATACAGACTTTCTTTCTTTTCGCTTATGAGTGAAATTGTTGCATCATGAATATTTTTATTTTTAATAACAATGTTTTCTTCTATTCCATAAAGAAAAATGTCATTAATGTTTTGCTGGGGGGTCGCAAAAGTAAAACGAGGTGGTTGCACTTCTAATTGAGAAAATGCTTTTAATTTTTGATGTAGATTAAAAAGCCCACGAAAGAGATTGTTTAATATACTAATGAAATTCGTTTGCAGCAAGGTTTGATCATTTTGAAGTTTAAGATAAAGCTCTAGAAATTTTAAAGAATCATTTATTTCTTTTATGATTTGACTGGCCTTATCTTCAAGAACTGAAATATTGTTTTGAATATTCATCGTTTCAAATAAATCTTTTTTGAGTGAGTTTAAAAGCTCAATAAAAGTAATCTTAACTTGGGGAAGATGGGTAATATCCTCGTGGTCGTGGAGAACAAAGCTTAAGCGATCAAAATACGATGAAATATTGTAAAGCTCGATCTGCAATAGTTCTTTGGTATAGATTACTGATTTAGAGTCGTTTTGGTCTAGCAATAATTTAAGACCTATACTACTTGGGTTTTGGTTTTCTTCCATAAATGACCACATCCTTATGATAATTATGAGCTTTTTATGATTTGTCTGTAAACTGTAAACATCTTGATTACAGCTTACATTTAATATCAAGCAAGTTTGGTGCCGAGATTTTTGGTTAAAACGATACCAGTTTTACCTTGTTTTAAGATTGATCCCTTTAAAGTTTAGTATGTACTGTCCATATTGTTGGTACTTGTCCTCTAAAAATTGAGTTTTTTCTGGATCAAGGGGGCATGTAATTCTAGATTTTTTTACTTTGCTTAGTTCCTTTAATTTATATTTAACTTTTGCAACCATAGTCCAGGTTCTAAACTCCGAACAGTTTATGGCCTCATCCCAGGCTTCATCAACATAATATGACCAATCAATTTTTTTGATTTGTTTCCATTTATCGCCCTCACAAACTACGTAAGGCCCAATATTTTCCGATAAAATATCTGCTTTTTTTTGCAATATATGATTCCAAAATCTCATACCATTAAATTCTGCACTTAGATCGCCATAGGATATAACTCCAGTAGACCATGCGCCGAGAATGCCATATTCATCCTTAAAGCCAATTTGAACAGTTTCTTCGATGGATTTATTATCGAGATAAAAACTTTTAAAGTAGCGAAATCCAGTCCCTGAAAAGTGCTCAAATTTATCTGTTCCAACTTGATGTCCATTTATGTTTAATACAGTAGCTGAAGTGTCGTAAATTCGTTTAGACAAAAGACCGGTAACAAGTGCATCTTTTGCTTTGAATTGGGAATAGATCGATTTTTTAAAAGGAGTTTTTTGTCTTTCGATTTTTTCTGAATTTTTTATATGGTCAATAAACGCACCAATATATCCATTACGAAACTCTTTTCTTAGATTTTTATATAGTTTTAATTCATCACAATTATTATTTGTGAGATTGGTTTTTTGTATCACCTCATTAAAAAGGGTATTTCCATATGAATTGATTTCATTAGTAGCATCCTTTAATTTTAGGTTTCTAAATGTAAAATTATCTACTTCAGCTGCAAAAGTATTTGATACGAGCAATGGCAATATTAACAAAAACAAAGTCGAGGAATGTTTAAGCATAAGTAGTCCTATTTATAATATCTATAATTATTTAAATTTGTGACTACTTATAGAAGTACTTTTATGATGTGTAAAACAACGATTGACGGCAGTATTATTATTACATACTAGGGGATTGGCTGATACTCCAAGAGGCGCTCTTTGTTAGAGCTAACTTCGCGATATTTTGTTGAAATTTGCTCAAAGATATTGCCATCTTTCTTTCCGACCGATGCAGGTCCTCGAAGATTTAAAACGCCATTTCCATTGCTCTTATTTTTATTTAATAAAGCATCAAATGGATTGGATTCTTCTTTTCCACTTTTTCTATTTGCGATTCCTAATCCGTTACCTAGCACAGACACTCCACTTCCGCCTGAGTAACTCACTTTTGAGTTTGTTCCAGCAGCGGTTACCGATTCACCATTTTTTTGGCCAGACGGACTACTTCCTCCGCCAAAACCACCGCCGCCACCAGCTGCGCCACCACCGCCGCCTCCTCCTGCAGGATTAACCACATCCCCCAAAGAAGCAGAGTTTGATTTATCGACAATTGTATTGGCCTTATCAACTCCGTTGATGGTTGTACCAACAGGGCCTAGCGAATTGTTTGTTTTTGAACCAGTCGGATTAACTGCATTGGTTGTGCCCTTATCTTCGGCATAAACGTCAGAGTAGGTGGTACCTGTGCCACTACCTCCAAATTGAATAACGTCACCTGAAAAAGGATCAACATTATAGCTTAAGTTTCCAGATAAGCATTTGGCTTCTTCAGGGTGTTGTTGGCAATAGGCGACGAGGGCGTCGTCTTGAGTAACGCTAAAATCAATTGGTTTGAATGCATCTACTTTTGCCATTGCATTTCCAATGGCATCCACTCTGTCATCTGCAATTTTCGCCATGACCATTTGAGCAACTGCGCTTCCTCCAATTTTAACCAGCTCAGCTTTAAAATCATCTC
>CAYWBR010000024.1:17207-20178 GCA_964456675.1 uncultured Bacteriovorax sp.
CCGGCCTTCCAAAGAGTTAAGGCTTTAGCAAAATCTGCACAGGGTTGAAAGTCGATAGTTATTGATCCTTCTGCAACACAAGTTGAATCTGTATCGGTGATTTTTTTTGATTTAGGTCTATTAAATGTTTCTTTTTTTCCTTCATAGGCTTTACCGGAAAGAAAGGCACCTAATTTTTGACAGTCAGAACTTTGGGCGTAACTAAAGATATCTAGGGCGCGACAATGTCCGGCCCTTTTTGCACGGGATGAACTTGTTGTGGCAGCAATATGGTCACAAAATAATTTTGTTTTAAAGATGGCATCACTAACTTTATCGGTCTTAGCTTTTTTTAGGAAATCTTTAAATTTATCACTTGCACTTGAATTGGAATCCTCTTGTAAGTCCTTTATCATTGTTTTAATTTCAGTAATATTACCGCTCGTTAAATATTGGCATTTCAGTTCGCCTTCACCATCTTTGCTAATTAAATTTTTAAGAATTTCTGTTTCAGCGGCTTTAAGTTTGTCAGTTCCATTTTTTGCAATTACAGAATTTGTTGTAAAGAGAATAAAAAATGTAAAAATATTCATTTTAAAAATTAAACTTTGTCTGAAGTTATTTTTAGTAAATTTATTCATGGTTAGTTCACCTATTTTGTATCACTCTCACACTATTCTAATCTCTTATCGGTAATAATCCCTATAAACTTGATCGGGAATTAGGCTCAAAGTATTATATGCTTGAAATTGTTCTAAAAATGGAGGAAAACTAGTTTAATGTAGTGCCACAGATTATTGGCAAAAATTTAAACTTTTTTTATGGTAGCAAAAATGAATACAGAATTTGTCACTTTTACGTATGAAAAAGAAATCTTGGAGCAAAATCTTGATACTTTTGGACACGTGAATAATGCCATGTATTTAGTGATTTATGAAGAAGCCCGCTGGGATTTTATAACAAAAAATGGTAAAGGTTTAAAAGAAATAATGAATACCAAAGTTGGCCCTGTACTTTTAGATCTACACCTAACATTTAAAGCTGAATTAAAAATTAGAGAAAAAATAAAAATTGTCTCTCAATGCTTAGAGATGAAAAATAAGTTTGTCATGATTTTGGAACAAAAAATGTACAAGGAAGATGGAAAGCTTGCTTCTTCTTTGGTGCTTACTTGTGGGCTAATGGATTTAAACGAGCGAAAGCTAATTATCCCCGATGAAGCTTGGTTAAGAGCACTTGGATTTCAGCGAATACAAGACACTTAATTATTCTTCATCCATTAATCTTTTAAGGCCAGATTGCATATAGCGATTTGAAATCAATTCCCAAATGGTAGCACTATTATTTGTATTAATATCACCTTTGATTTTATATTTTTTTTCAGTTGTTGTTTCTGGAAGGTTTAAGATTTGAGAGTTGTTGCTAGATTGTGGATCAAAATTAAATTTGTTCGTAGCATTTTTCGAAGTGGTATTTTTTCGACCTTCGCCTCCAACTAATTCAATTCCTTTATTTTTTAAATCAGATTCAATATTTTTAATGGCATTTCCAAGCTTTCCAGAAACTTCACTTGCTGAGTAAGGGGAGCCTGGGGATTTAGATGCCAATAAATTATTTTTTCCAAATGTTCCATCTGCAGCTTGGAAAGATTTTACCAGGTCTGTTGTTATTTCTAGGCCTTTTGAGAAAATTGGATTTTTACTTTTTATAGCTTGGTCATTTAAAATTTCAATGGCCTTGTTCCTGGTATTTAATCCGTTTATTGCTAGAGCACCAGAGCTTAAACCACTTAGATCCCCATTACCATTAGCAGTATTATTTGCTAAGGCCATGACACCTTGAAGTCCGTTTGATTTAGCAAAACTTGCCATTGCTTGTGGCATAGTAATTGATAATTGGTTTGCTTTTAGACATGCATTTTCACCATTTGAATTTACTAGTTTTTTACATTTACAGTCTTCATCATATTGTTTGTTAATTGTCATACACCCAAAGAGCTCACTCGCATTTTTTGTTCCGGTGTAGCTAGCTTTGGTACCATCTAAAACGGTATCATCTTTTGCCCATAAATCCTGGCAAGTTTTTGAATTAGTTCGGTTAGTGTTTTGAGATCCATCGTCGTTATAGCAGTAGCAACGAGGTTCATTTAAATTTTCTCTTCCATTTGGACAATACTCTTGAAATGTGGACTTATACACCGCGATCATTTTTTCTATTTTTTTTGCATTATTTTCACTTTCGCTAGCTTGTTCACTAGCAGCATTATAGAGCACCATATTCATGGCCATAGATATGCCTGACATTATGCCAACACCAAAAGGAGATGCTAGGTCTTTTTTAATTGTTTCAGCAAAGCCAGTTCCGCCAACAGCGGCATTTACTAATGCTCCCGTAGCAGCACTTGTAGCTGCTCCACCAACAACTTCTTTGCCAACTTCTGCGGCAGCACCATCTGCGTAAGTCGGTAAATAGGGTAGTAGTGATACTAGGGCCATTAAAGCTAAAAATGTCTGTCTAATATTTTTCATTAAACACCATTATTTTCCACCGCGAATAAGTGACGTACCATAATTATTTAGTGAGGATTGAGTTCCTTGCCATGTTCGTGCCATAGAGGAGCTACTCAATGGGCTTATCGAAGCATTATATTGTGTACCACTAACGGTAATAATTCCTGTCGAAGAATTATAGCTACCAACAAGTTTTCCACTAGAAGTATATACTTTCGATCCAACAACATCTATTTTTTGACCACCAACGGTCCCGTTAACATAAGTCGTGCCTTTAGTGTTTGTACCAACACTCAAGTTCGCATCTTGAAGTTTGGGATTTGTACTTGGTCCTACATCTGGTGTAGGTTTAACGGTTTGCTGACTTGTTTGTGAGCTGTTATCAACCACCGGCTTAGTATCTTGCTTAATTTCTTGTTTAACTTCTTGCTTGGTTTCTTGAACTGGTTCCTGCTTGGTTTCTTGAACTGGTTCCTGCTTGG
>CAYWBR010000024.1:20278-34672 GCA_964456675.1 uncultured Bacteriovorax sp.
GCTTGGTTTCTTGAACTGGTTCCTGCTTGGTTTCTTGAACTGGTTCCTGCTTGGTTTCTTGAACTGGTTCCTGCTTGGTATCTTCTTGTGTTTCTTGTTTAGTTTCTTTCTTCGGTTCATCTGGCTTTTCATTGCAAACTGGATTTCCCCAACCTTCGTAGAGTGAAACACCAAGGGCCACACCGTAGCCGGCCATCATGACCATATGCCGTTTGGCTTCATTTGAGGCAATTCCTGCAATAGTTTCTTGTTCCTCTTTTAGATATTCAAGGGCCTTAACTTGAGCATCATAGCGATTGGTTTTTAAATCCATTTCAAATCGTTCTTGAAGTTCTTTCATTTTCTTTTTGGCCTGAATACGAAGGTAAATATCTGAAAGTGACCCTGCTAGCGACGTTACTCCAAAGATTGTCCTTGACGTACAGTTACTTTCGCCTTGGCCAAACATTTGTATAAGTGACATTATAGAGTAGGCGTGTGTGATGACTGATTCGGCGGTTTTCATTCCAGATTTTTCTGGAGATGAATTCATGTTCCCTGTTTTTGTTCTTGCTTGTTCCATGAAACATGATTTTCTTTGTTCAAGGTCTGTTAATTTTAGACATGCATTTCCAAGTGCCGTATCTTCCGCTCTTTGCGCCTTATTTTCGGCTTTTTCTATACACCTAGCTCGCGTATCATCCCAGTATTTATTAGCGCTTTTTGCACATGCTTCTTTCTGCTTAATTAAGTATGGATCGTTTGCACTTTCAGCGAGTTCTGCCCAAGTATTTGTTGAGTTAATTATAATTACAGTTTGAATAAAAATATGTAGTGCAAATTTCATAGCTAAATTATAAATTTTATAGTTTAAGTCTTTTAGTCTTATTCGACATTTAAGTCCTATTTCTTTAATAATTAACTGTTTAAGATTTTGATTTTTGGTTAAAAAGTTAATTTTGTACGCCAATTTTTATTGCCAGTTAGCAGGGAAAATTCTAAATAGGCACATTCTGGGAGAGTTGAATGAAAAATTGGCCATTGCTTCGATTGTTTTTTACCAAAGCTGTCGTGTCGGGTATTTTGTTTGCTGTAATTAATGCGAAAGCAAGTGAGTTAGCGATAGTTAACAAAAGCCAATTAAGAGTTGGGGACATTGTTCTTATATCACTAAACTGTATGCAGTGTCGTTATATTGAGTCAGAAACAGGAGCACCATTTTCACATTCAGGAATAATTCTTAGTACTAATCCAAGTATAAAAATTGGCCAGGCATTGGGAGTTGTGCATTCAATTAATTTGGGTAGTTTTATAAAGCACATTACTCCCAATTCAAAAGTACTTATTGTTCGCTCAAGAGAGAGTGAAACAAATACTAAGTTTAAAGATATAGAAAAGATTTTTTATGAAAAATTTCTAGAGCTGCCTTTTGATAGCGAATATCTTTGGAATAATTTAGATAAAAATGGCAAAGAAAAAATTTATTGTTCAGAGCTGGTACACAAGCTATTAAATGAGGTTTTGGATACTAAATTGGTTCCACAAATTCTGATCTATAGTAAACACTATGATTATTGGTTGAAGGTATTTAATGGCACTGTACCGAATAATGAATTGGGAAATTCACCTTCTTCATTTTACAGAGATTCAACAAACTTTGAAATAATTGGCCAATTAGGACACGAATAAATAGAATTTAATTCTATGACATATTACTCCGACGTCTTTAATAAATTATATGAGGTCCAAACAAGTTCTCATTTGTCCGCAAGTCTATTAGCATTTTTAAAAAATGATTTATACCAATATTTGATTAATCATAATTTACTATTGGAAAATGTTTTGGAAGTTGGCTGTGGGAGTAAATCACTCTTTGAAAACTGGCCTTCATATTGTGAAAAAATAGCCGCGACTGCGCTTGATTGCTCAAGCACAGCTATCAAGAAAGCAAAGTTACAACTGCCATATTCAAAAATTAATTACCAGATCGTTGATATAACAGATCCTAACATTCTAAATATACCAAATGGACAATTAAGTTTTTTGATTCCTCAAGATTTAGTTCTTGATGGACATGCATTGCATTTTATTAAAGATTTGGGACATAGAAAAACGGCATTTAAGAATATTTATAATATTCTTAAACAAAATGGTTTATTTGTGGCGGAATGTACTATTCGCACAAATTCTTTTCAAGCCTCTGAATATTTTTATCTACCCTATGCCCACGAATTGGAAAATGAAATTCTAAGCGCAGGATTTGAATTGAAATTGTTTATTGTAAAACCAGGTTTGCACTTAGAAAGTTTTGAAGTTGCAGTTGTGGAGCGCTTTGAGGTGGTTACATTTATCGCGATAAAAAAATAAAAGGCCCAAATAACTTTGGGCCCTTCACACAACAACAAACACTATCCTTTCGGAGGACATTGGGGAGGCAGATCCCCAAACTATTATCTTGACAACTAATTAAAGTCTGGTTGGTTTGGTTTTTTCTCAACAATTTTTCCAGTTGTCAAGTTGCGAGTCAAAACCTGTGCTATTTGTTCAGGGTAAAAAACTTCTTGGTTAATCTCGATTCGTTCACCAGACTTTATTCCATCGAGTATTTCGCGCTTTTCGCTTAATTTACGAGCAATAACTACATCTCCATTAAATGTTGTAATTCCAATTACTTCAGAAGCTTTAATCTCTTCATGAGCATTGGCCTTAAGTGCTAGTGTTAAGCTTAGTGAGAGAATTAGTGCTATAAAGAATCCTTTCATAATTTTCCCCTTTTTTCGACCGACTTCTGGTCGTTTACGCTTAAATCTATAGCCAGATTCATGCCAATTTCTAACTACTGAGAATTTCATTACGAATCGACAAACTACCTAAAATTTTAAGGCATTTGGGCACTGTCCTATTCTTTATGGGAGCAAATTGGACAATTAATGGTATCGACTTGACACTAGTTTATCTGTGAATCAATAAATACTAATGCAAGAAAGATTTTGAAAAAGATCTTCTAGCTCGGAAGCATTATGGGTCGAAAAATAGCATTCTATTTTTTGAAATATTTCGATGTTGCTAGAAAAACGGTCTTCAATTTCTAAATCTATGTTTGAAATATTAATGAATTCTTTCCAGAATTTTTCTTCAATAAGTGCGACGGCGGCATATTTACCATCTTTTGTTTTATAGATTTGATAACTAGGAAATAGCCCATTGTGAAGTGCTAGATCGACGGTTCCCTTTAATAAACCAAGACTTTCTTTAATTTCATCAGCTAAGAAAACTTCATGAAAGCCATTCTTTTTTTTTATCCATAATTCTAGGGATTTTTCAGCAATTATATGGCCAAAACTAATACCTGCTATGGGCAAGAAAGGGGGAGCAATATAAGAATGATTTTTAAAATGAGTTGAATGGAAATCGAGAAGCCCATTTATCGCAAGCGCATTTATATCATGTAAATAAGGATTTTCTTTTGAAGCCTTTATGCTCATAAGAATATGTTTTTTTCTAGAAAGGATTTCGCTCCCTTGGGTTGACTTAAAAATTTCCAGTTCTTTCTTACTTCCTAATGAGTGGATGATGATTGAAAAGTCGGGAAGATTATTCAGAAGTGTATGGAAATAATCTAGATTCGTATTTAATGAAATCTTCTCTACTATTTTACCGCTATTAATATTGCAGTACCATTCATAAAAAAGAGGATTAATTTTTTTCATTTCGTCAGATTCGAATGGGTCTGGAGCATCACTGTCTTCTAAGCGAATTACAGATGCTCCTAAGTTTAATAGCCTTTTGCATGCGTATGGACCTGGGAGCCTTTGTGATAAATCAACAACTGTAAACATCTCTAGGAAGCTCCTTCGGAAGTATTGTCAGGTACAATATGTGATATAAATTCCGAAAGCGTGCGCCCTTGAATTTCACAAGCACTTAATGAACATATTTCGAATCCATCTTCGTTGTCATGGAAATCAAGTACAAACCTAAATAAAAAATAAGGGATAATTTTTGCAAAATTATCTTCCTTTAGCCAGGCCCTAGGAACTTTTATTACCCGCATGACTTCTTTGGGATATGATAGAGCTCGAAGTGCTTCTCCTGCATTGATGGGGTTAACTTTTAAGACCGTATGAGTTGTTGAATAAATAAGTTTTTCAATGGCAAAATAATATTCGTTATCTTGAAAAATTGCGGACGCTCTTTTATTTAATAAAATCAATGTTGAAAGAGGGGATTTGAAGGATTGATCAAATTCTGAAGCGTGCAGATTTGGATAAGCTTCAAAGTCCGTCGCTAGCTTTGCTCTTGTAAATACTTTTTCACCACCATTGGCATTTTGGTCGATAAACTCTTTGTTTATAAAATCCAGTGTATCTTTGAAGTTTTGTTTGAAAACAGCATTTCCAGATATTTCATAGAGTCTAAGTTGTGATTCTGCAAAGAATACAAAATCCTCTAACAGTGGATTTGTTTCAGGTAGAGTTGTCACGTGTCGTAATCTCACACCTTGGTTATTGTCTTTTTGTACTAAAAAATGTTCATGCATTCCTTCGAGGGCTTTATTTAATAATTCAGAAGCCATTTTTCGAATAACATCAATTTGCGTATATTGGATTACTTCTACCAATGATGAAATAAGCATAAAATTCCAAGAAGCAACACCTTTTGTGTCGGTCATCGGAGGAATACGATCTTTTCTTTCTTGAATTATTGCTTGGCGAACCTTTCTTACGAGATCCCAGTTTTCTTGCTTGTACAGATCATCCTTGTATTGATGATTGAGTGAAATAACATTTAGTTCATTTTCAAAATTACCCTTTTTGCTAATTTGAAACCACCGCTTGATTTGTTCCATATTTTTAGAAAAAAATTCATCTTCACTGTCTAATTTATTTAATGCATCTTCAAATTCATTTTCCGTAAAAGTAAAAAATAATCCTTCCACTCCTTCACTGTCAGCATCTTGAGCACTAAAAAAATATTTTTTTTCAGAAAGCATTTCATTTTCTAAATAGTCTAAAGTATTAATCATTGTGTCGAAGAATAATGGTGATGGATATAAAAGACTTGCTTTTGCAAGAAGCTTCAAAAGCCCCGCTTGATCATATAGCATTTTTTCAAAATGCGGCACCAGCCATTTCTCGTCTACTGAATATCGATGTATTCCTCCCCTGGCATGATCGTTAATTCCTCCCATGAGCATCTTTTCTAAACTCATAAGAATAAATTCTCCTTCCTCTTTAGATACCATACCTTCAAGCATTTGCTCTACTGCCCATTCGTAAAAACTAAATTGAGGAAACTTAGGGCTTGTTCCATATGACCCCCATTCCTTGTCTTTAAATTGAGAAATCGCTTTAAGGATTGCTTCGGGATTGGGAAAGTGACCTTCAAAGCTCACTTCTCCTTGAGGGATATTTCCTTTTTTAATGGCTTCATTAACTTGATTAGCATTTTTTTTAACTTCTTCTGGCTCCGTTTTGTACGCACGATTTAGCTCAGTAATTAGCTCAATAAAACTAGGTCCATTTTCACCTCGTCGTTTCAATGGGAAGTATGTCCCAACAAAAAATGGCATCATATTTGGTAGTAAAAATGCAGATAGGGGCCATCCGCCACCACCTTGAGTGAATAATTGACAAGCTTTTTGGTAGTACTGATCTAGGTCTGGATACTCTTCTTTATCGACTTTGATACAGACAAAATTCTTATTTAATATATCGGCGACTTCTTGGTTTGAAAATGATTCATGGGCCATTACATGGCACCAATGGCATGAAGAATAACCAATCGATAAAAAAATAGGCATGTTATTTTCTTTGGCAAATAAAAGGGCCTCAGGTCCATAGGGCCACCAATGTACTGGATTATCCTTGTGCTGTTTTAAGTAAAGGGATTGTTCGTTGTGTAATCTATTAAATGTTAATTCAGTGTTCAATGTTCCACCTTTATTATTTAGTTATTTTGATGAGCTTTATTTATTATGACATGAATAATTCAAATTCCAAGATGTTAACGCGAGAAGGTATTGAATTTTTTACTCGATGGCCTTACTCGTCTAGACTCATTCGAAAGAATTAAGATATGTAGTTTTCATGAAGTCACTAATATTTCTTATGATTTCGCTATTGGCCTCAATTTTTTGGTTAATTGGCGAAAAAGTAGCACATAGAAACTTGTCTATGCTTATAGAAGCTGGGGTCGTAGAATATGGTCCCTTGCCAATACGGACATCTCAAAATTATGATTTTAACGGATTTCCCAAAGCATTTCACTCAGAAGTTAGTCTAAGATTTCTATCTACGCTTTCAAAAAATGAATTGAAGTCATTTTTAATAAATTCTACGCACAAGCTTTTTAGAGATAAAATGGAGTTGTATTTAGATGAAATTTTAAATTTAAGCCAAGAATACAAAGTAGATCCTATTTGGATTATTTCTGTTGTAACAGTAGAATCAGGTTTTAATCCAAATGCAAAAAGCCGTAAAAATGCTCAAGGACTTATGCAAGTTCGCCCTGATACTGCAAAGCACTTACGTGATTTGCTCGGAATTAAAAGTAAAGGCAAAGAAAGACAAGAGGATAATTTATATTCTCCAAATGAGAATTTAGAACTTGGAGTTTTTTATCTAAAGCGACTATTGCAAAATTTTCGCTATAGATATGATCTTGCCACAATTGCTTATAATCAAGGTCCCAATTCCCTAAGGGCCAATTTGAAAGCAGAAACAATAATTATTGCGGATAATAATTATTTAAAAAAAGTTAACACCGTATATGATCGTTATTTGCAGCCTTTTCGAAAATTGGTAGATCAAAGGGCAATTGAGCTTAAAAAATCTCAGAAATATACTGTTCTAACTAAACAAACCTCTGAATTTGAGCTTGCAAAAAGCTCAAACCCTGATTTTTCTAATGTTTACCACTCAGAGCGTCTTTAATTACAACCCCCGTCAATGTTAAATTTCTAAGATTGTTTTTACTTACAACAAATCGAAGGACATAAATTTAATGGCGGCAATTAATCAACCCAATCATTTTTCCAAGGTCATTGCAATAGATGGACCTAGTGGAAGTGGTAAATCTACTATCGCAAAAAACTTGGCCCGTCATATGGGAGTGCTCTATATTGATACAGGTGCAATGTTTAGGGCATTGGCATATTATTTTGATAAGCACTCCTTGCCTTTCGCTGAAAACGAATCAACTTTAAGTGCTATGAAGATGCTTAGTATTACCTACGGAGTGTCAGATTCAGAATTAATTGTAATAAATGGAGAAAATCTAACTGAAAAAATTCGAGAACACCACGTTTCAAAGTTAGCATCTGAAATTTCACAATTACCTTTTATTCGTAAATATTTGCTTAATTTTCAACGCTCACTTACTCACGATAGAATTTGTGTAATGGAGGGACGAGATATCGGTACCGTTGTATTTCCTGATTCATTTGCTAAATTTTTTATAACTGCTTCAGTTGAAACGCGTGCACTAAGAAGGCTTAATCAATTATCAGAAAATGGAGAACACCATCATACCCTTGAAAAAATTATTGATGACGTAAAAATTAGAGATGATAAAGATTCAACACGAGAAGTTGCGCCTTTGAAAAAAGCCACCGATGCAGAGTTGATCGACACTACAAAAATGAATTTGGATGAAATAACTGTACTGCTTGTCGATAAAATTAAATTGAAAGCTAAGCAAGTAGGTATACCTCTGTGAAGAAAATATTTCTGATCAATAGGTCTGATGCTATTGGCGACACAATATTAACGACATCAATGGCCAAGCTTATCAAAGCTCATTATCCAGATTCTCTAGTGTATTTTATTGTATCTCAAAGAGTTGGAAGTTTATTAAAAGACCATCCCTTTATAGATGGTTATCGTGTCTACCATAGAGAAAGAAAATTTTTTTTTAAAATGCGAGAAATTTACCGTATTTTTAGAGAAATCAGACCAACTCATTATATATTTGTTGGCGGTGGTTTTTTTCCAAATTTTATGGCATTTATTACACGCGTAAAGAATCGTGGCGGGCTAAAATCTCGTTGGCATACTTATCTTTTTCTCAATAATGGTGTCCGCCAAAAACGCTCGTTAGTTACAATGCATGAGATGGAATACAATCTTAATTTGTTAGTACCTTTTGGTATTCACTATTCCCACCATGAATTTCTCAATTTAATTCCAGAGCTGGCATGTACTTTAGATGATGACGAACAGGCCTTTTCACTTTTGAATGTTGAATTGCAAAAAAAAGGTTTAGATCCAAATAAAAAAATCATAATTATTCATCCTGGAATGACTGGACATACTTTAAATTGGTCGTCTAGAAACTATGGTAGATTATTGGTGAGATTAGAGGAAAAATTTCCTGATAGATTCAATTTTTTAATTTCACATACCGCTAGCGATGCACCTTACTTAGTTGGTATTAATGAGATTCTTAATCAAGAAGGTAATCGGGAGCGCCTCAGAAAATCTGTTTATTTTTACGATGGAAAACTTTTTGGAATTAAAAGTTTTTTGTCGCTCTGTAAGTATGCAGCACTTTACGTTGGTGCAAGTACTGGAACAACCCATATTGCCGCGGCCATGGGGACACCTATTGTCGGTATTTATTCTCCGATAAAAATTCAATCGAGACTTCGTTGGGGACCGTTATCAAAAGATATAAATAAAACTAGAATTGTTGTTCCAGATGTTATTTGTGGTGAAACAAAAAATTGCGCATTAAAAGCATGCCCTTATTATGAATGCATGGGAAGAATTGAAGTTGAAGATGTGCTTCGTGAAGCTGTGAATGTAATAAAAATTTAAAATCAAATATATTTTAGGATAATGAATAATGAATAATTTAATTGCAGAAAATCGTTTTACAGAAATTTTAAACAATTTTAAAAGTATAAAACCTCTTCTCGTCGTTGGTGATGTTGGTATTGATAAGTATACCTTTGGTGAAGTAAAGCGCATTTCTCCAGAGGCGCCAGTTCCTGTGTTAGAGGTGACCAAGGAGTGGCTTAAGCTAGGTTTGGCTGCAAATATTTCACACAATTTACAAACATTAAATATTCCATCTACTCTATGCGGAGTTGTTGGAGAAGATAAAAATGCCGATGTGTTTGAAGAACTTTTAGAAGATAATCATTTAAAAACTTGGGGGTTGGTTCGTGAACCAGAAAGACCCACAACGTTCAAAGAGCGCGTAACGACAAATACCCAACAAATTGTTAGAATTGATTATGAATCTTCGTCAACGATTAATGAATTAACGGAGAAAAAGATCATTAAAAGAATAGAAGAATTATCTTCATCTCACTCGGCGATTATTTTAGAAGATTATGCAAAAGGAGCAATGACCAAAAAAGTTATTGAAGAAGTTATAGGGTTTGCTTCGGCAAATAAAATAATGCTAGCTGTAGATCCAGGGCGCTCAACGCCTCCTTTATTTTATAAAGGGGCAAATCTTTTAAAGCCAAATCTGAGTGAAGCTCGTGCGATGGTTGAATTCTTAGGATTTAAAGAAAAAAATGTAGAAAATTTGGCAAATATTCTTATTGATAAACTAAAAATAAAAAAATTAGTGATTACTCTTGGTGCCGACGGGATGGCCTTAGTTGATACAGAGGTACACAATTCAATTGTTCATATCCCAACTGTCGCAAATGAAGTTTTTGATGTGTCTGGGGCAGGAGATACGGCGATTGCCTTAATCACATCTTCTCTTGTTGCAGGAGCGACCCTAGAAGAAGCTGCTTGGATTAGTAATTGTGGTGCAGGTGTAGTTGTCGCCAAGAAAGGAACTGCAACCGTTGATCAAAATGAATTGAAGTTTTTTTATCAAAATTTAAAAAAGCGATATTTATAGAATTCGATGAGCGAGCTTAAATCACCCAATAACGTTTTTTTCTTTGCAAGTTTGCTGTATCGTGCAGATTTGTATTCAGTCGATGAAATGATAGATATATCTAAAAGGATTTTGCCATTTGATCTACAGTTTTCTCATTCACACTTTCCGATGAAGGATTATTATGCCAAGGAAATGGGGGCAAGTGACTCACTTTCTCGATTATTTCTTGTCTGTACAACAAGCACTGATAGACTATTTTTGGTTGATTTTAAATTAAAGTCTGTTGAAATCGAGCAGATGTTCTCCAAGGATTTTAGGCGCACGATTAATTTCGATATTGGCTTTATATCTTTAGAACAGGTGGTTCTCGCAACTGGTAAGCCATATTATCATCGGGTGTATCTGAACCATGGTGTATATGCAAATCTAGAATTGTACCAAAATGATAATGAGTACAAAACTTTTCCATGGTCTTATCCTGATTATTCACATGAAGACATAAGAGTTTTTTTTAATTACTGCAGAAATCTATTAAAAAACACTATCAATAGACCCTAGTTATAATGTAATAATTACTTGACAGATTGTGTGCGCTGTGTTATTTTCTTTGTATCCTTTAATTCATTTTATTTGGATAAACCCGTGGAAAAAGGTGACTAACTGCGAAAGTAGTTAGGAGCAAAATTTCACCCCTAAGGATGCTATTTCGTCTATGGGTTGTGAAAATGCCGAAACGGAAAAGTACGGCTCTTTGTTGGACATAACGGGTCGGTGTAGCGTGGCGAGCGATACACTGAAAGAGTTGGGCTTTTGAGGAGGTCATTTGGGTCCATAACGTAGTTTTTTATGCGATTGTTAGAAAGTTACGTAAATTGTAAATTTCATGGAAACGTGATCTGGGGTTTTAGGAGGTATTGGTTTATCTTGTTTTTGACCCAATCACAGAAGAGAGTTATCGGGTTGTGATTAGTTTTTTAACCTGGTATTTAGATTAAATGTTAAATTTTTTATTTCAATCTTGAATGATTTTTAAAAGCGAAGGCATAAGTACCTTCGCTTTTTTTTTGATTTTTGGTCTCCTTCGTGAAAAAATCCCTGCATAAATCCAAACAGGGAAGCGTCATGTCGTCACTTGATTTCGTATCAACAAAAAACGAATTTATCACAAAACTTACAAACCTAAACAAAGAGGCTGATGTCTTAAATCTTAAGGCCGATTATTTAGGGAAAACCGGAATCATTACCGAATTGTTGAAAAAAATGAAAGATCTCACGCCTGAAGAACGAAAAGTTATCGGACCTCAGGTTAACGAATTAAAAGACTTTGTGAATAGCGAAGTTCAAAAGAAAATTGATCTATTAGAAGTTCATGCCATTAACCAGAAATTGGCCGAAAAGCGAATTGATATTTCTCTCACTGAAAATTTGAAAGTTAATTCAAATAATCATGGGGGCTTTCATCCGAGGACTTTGGTTCAGCAGGAAATTGAAGATATTTTCTTGTCGATGGGGTTTGATATTTTAGATGGACCTCATATTGAAACAGAATTTAATAATTTCGAAGCTCTCAATATTCCAGCAGATCACCCTGCCCGTGATATGCAAGACACTTTCTGGTTTCATGATGAAAAATCCGTTGCAGGCAATAAGCATTTATTAAGAACTCATACATCAACGATTCAAGTTCGTGGAATGCAGTCTCGTAAGCCACCTTTTAAATTTATTGCTCCAGGAGTAGTTTTTCGTTCAGAAAGAACAGATGCTAGTCATGAAATGGTATTCACTCAGCTTGAAGGGATGATGGTTGATGAAAATATCTCAGTTGGACACCTTATTTATTTCATGAAGACAATTCTTAAAGAAATTTTCAAACGCGATGTTGAAGTCAGGCTTCGTCCTGGATTTTTCCCGTTTGTTGAGCCTGGATTTGAGTTAGATATTAGATGTTTAATTTGTGAAGGAAAAGGTTGTTCGGTTTGTAAGCAAGTAGGTTGGGTAGAGCTTCTTCCTTGTGGAATGGTTCATCCAAATGTTCTTCGCTCAGGTGGAATTGATCCAGAAAAATACAATGGCTTTGCCTTTGGCTTGGGCCTTGATCGTCTCGTAATGATGAAATATGGAATTGATGATATCCGCCATCTTCAAAGTGGAGATCTTCGATTTAATTCACAATTCAAAACATACTAATTTAGAAGAATTATTTAAAGGATATATATGTTAGTTTCAGTTGATTGGGTTCGCGATTTTGTCTCTGTACCAGATCTTGCACCAGAAGAAATTTATAAAAGATTCACTCTTTCAACAGCAGAGGTTGAAGAAGTAAAAATAAAGAATGCTCACTTAGAGAAAATTGTAATTGCAGAAATTTTATCATTTGAAAAACATCCAGAAGCTGACAAATTAAACTTGGTAACATTCAAAATATCAGAAACTGATATTAGAAAAGTTATCTGTGGAGCATCAAATGTAAAAGTTGGAATTAGAATTCCTTTTGCACCTACTGGTACACTTCTGCCAAATGGAATGTTGTTAGAACCTAAGAAAATTCGTGGAGTTTTATCAGAAGGGATGCTTTGTTCTGAAGAAGAGCTAGGCTTTAAAGATGAATCAGATGGGATTATGGAGCTTCCAAGTGATGCACCAATTGGCATGACCATGCTTCAATATTTTAAGCTAAAAAAAGATACGATTTTAGATATTGATAATAAGTCACTCACTCATAGACCAGATCTTTGGGGGCATTATGGAATGGCCCGTGAATTTTCTACTGTCTATGATTTACCTCTTAATAATCCTTTTACTAAAGAATGGATGGATTCATTTAAATCAAAACTTTCTGGATCAAGTCCTATAAAAGTTAAATTTAATGGTGAAAGTGCAGCTTTAAGTTATTTTGGACTATCAATTAACGGTGTAAAGGTAACTGAAGCACCTACTTGGATGAAGGAGCGACTGCAAGCAGCAGGTTTGCGAACGATTAATAGCATAGTTGATATCTCAAATTACGTAATGCTTGAGCTTGGGATGCCGTTACATATTTTTGATCGTAAAAAGATCACAGGTAATGAAGTTGTTATTGAGTCCCTCGCAAGTGAGTGCAAGTTTAGAACTTTAGATGAAATTGAACGTGATTTAGTACCTGGCGACACTGTGATTCGCGACCAAAACGGACCACTTGTCCTTGCCGGTATTATGGGAGGATTAAATTCAAGTGTTGATGAGACTACTTCAGAAATATTTATCGAAGTAGCTAATTGGAAAGCGGCCATGGTTAGACGAACTTCCACACGCCTAGGTTTAAGAACTGATTCATCCCAAAGATATGAAAAGACTCTAGATTCAGCTCTAACGGAGAGGACTCTTTGGAGAACAGTAGAATTAATTCTGCAATTAAATCCAACAGCAACTCTTGTTGGAAATGTAGAATACGAAGGGGTTGATTTATCTAGATGTAAGCGTGCAATGATTACAACATCAAAAGATAAAATAGTGAGAGTGTTAGGACATGAAGTTAGTGAAGATAAAATTATAAATATTCTGACTCATTTAGGTTTTGAAGTTAATAAAAATTCTGGAAAGTTAGAAATTTTAGCACCAACATTCAGATCAACTAAAGATGTTGAAAATGAAGCTGATGTAGTTGAAGAAATCGGTAGAATCATCGGTTACGATAATATTATTCCTTCATCACCACTTCAGCCTGTTCTCCCAGCAAAACTAACGGACTTTCAAAAAGTGATAAGACGTGTTCGTGATTTTATGGTTTATCAAGGCAAATCTTTTGAAGTAATGACTTATCCTATGGTTGGTGATGAGTTATTAGCTAAGACTTCGTGGCCTACAAAGTCTGGGTTAAAATTAATTAATTCACTTTCGCTTGAACATGATCAAATGCGAGACTCTTTAATTCCTCGTCATTTAGAAGCAGCGGCACTTAATACAAAGAATTTTGATCAATATCGTTTCTTTGAAGTTGGTAGATCATATCACGCTCAAGAAAAAGATTTTTCAACTGAAGGTACTCGCTTAGCTATTTCATTCTTTGATAAAAAAGAAACTCCATTTATGGATTTAACGAATCTTGTGAGTAATTTACTTTCTAGTTTGAATATTTCATTTGAATTAACTAAAGCTAACCCAAAATTTCCTAATCCGTTCTTGCCTACTGAATGGATTGGTAATCATCCTTTTGAAGTTCACCATTTAAAAATTATGGGAAAAATGCAAGGGGTGATTTTCTCTGTTCATCCAATTGTCTTAAGAAATTTAAAGATGAAAGGGAATCTGGCAATGTGTATTTTTGATTTATCTATTTTTGAAAAACAATCATTCAAAGATAAAACTAAGTACAAACCGCTGCAAAAATTTCCGGCTTCAACTTTTGACTGGTCAGTAGTAGCTTCTATTGATGCCGAAGTTGAGTCGATTGTTTCTGTTGCTAAAAAAGTGAAACTTAAAGAACTTCAAAGTGTACAGGTATTAGATGTTTTTCCAATGGGAGAGGATAAGTCTGTTACACTTCGTGCAACTTTTATGGATGATACATCAACGCTATCGGGAGATTTT
>CAYWBR010000025.1:0-33246 GCA_964456675.1 uncultured Bacteriovorax sp.
CCTTGTGAAGATTTAGAATCCATTATTCATATAAGAAAATTAATGTAAAGAATAAGCATATATTTAGAAGGAATATATTTTTTACATAGGTTTAACTAAATTTTTTTGAATATGTTAATAGTGCCCTAAACAGTCAATCAAGGGAGACTTTATGAAATTAGTTCTGCTTTTTGCATCATTGATTTTTTGTAGCGCAACTTTCGCAAACCCTCTAAGACCAGGAGCTCCTGTTAAAACCGAGCTTTCGTGTAAGCCGATCAGAGCACCTAAGAATCTTTCAGTAAAACTTGAAATTTTAAAAGCTGCCGTTTCTCCTGAGTTCAACATAAAAGGAGTAACTCTAGTAAAAATGAAGTTTGACCCATTAAATGGTAATCCTCAAACAAAGTCGGTACTAAAGCAAAAATCACAAACTGCATACACTGCATCTTTTATTGCTAAAGATGTGGTAGTGGACATTGATAAATCGCCACTGGAAGCGAGTGTAAATCTTGGAATTGCTGAATATTTTTGTAAGTAGATCTTAATACTACGTCTTCTCTCGTTTTTTTAACGGGAGAAGCATTTTGCTTTATCTAGGCAGTGTAATTTACAACACGGTCATTTGATTCAATCACTTCCCAGCCATATCCTTGTCCTTTTACTTTAACAGGATTAATGTCTTTAATCGTGCCTTTAATCGCAGCGTTTAAGATAACCTTTCTGATTGCTGCTTTTGCTTCTGTCGCAGCTTTCATTCTATCTAAATCACCAGGTTTAAGGTTTAACTTATATTTTTTGATTAGGAGATTTAGTCCTTCTTCAACCATGTTTAATTGTTCTTCATTCATTCCTAAAGCTCCATACTCAAGACTTGTAGTTATTAGCTATTGTAAGTGAGATCGGTATTATCTAGATGTGGATCTTAAAGAAACTTAAAGTTAAGAATAAATTCTACTACTTAAGAAGTAAAACCATTGAAAAGATTATGGTTTGTTAAATAAAACTTACTTGTAATTAAGTTTAAAAACTGCCTTCTTTCGAAGGCAGTAAGTGTTAAGCTTTTGGAATTTCGATTTTTGGAAATAGAGGCGTTGGCTCTGTTAAGTTATAGATATGTGATCCAAACTTAACGTCTTCAAATTTGCCTAAAGTTACACCTATTGGCTTTAAAGACTCTACTCCAACCATCGGCATAAAGGGAGACATTAAAGTTGCTAGTGCATGAATTGAGTAAACACAGTTATAGACAACTTGTTTTAAAGCTTGTGGATCGTCTTTAAGTTTCCATGGCTCTTTTGTATTTACGTATTGGTTCATATGGTTAACGCCTTCCCATAGAGCTTCTAGTGCTCGATTGTGTTCACGTTTATCCATATGCTCTTTCATGCGTTTAAAGACATCATCAAAATTTACATCTTGAGTGACTCCTGTACCATCAAGCTTCGGATCATTGTTTTTAAGATAAAGCTTTAGAACTCGCATAATTAAATTACCATAGCTATTTCCTAACTCTGAATTATGCTTATCGATTAATTCCTTTTCAGAAAACGAACCATCATTTTGAGCAGGGATAGCGCGAAGTAGGTAATAGCGGAAACTATCGAGCGGATATTTTGCCAGCATATCATTTGGGTCTACAACGTTGCCTAAGGATTTACTCATTTTCTTTCCGTCTTCAGCAAGGATCATTCCGTGCACATAGACTTGCAGTGGAAGTTGAATATCAGCCGCATGAAGCATGATTGGCCAAATAACAGTGTGAAACCAAGCAATGTCTTTTCCAATCACGTGAACGTTTGCAGGCCACCATTTTCTTTCTTCTACTGATAAAGCAGAGTAGTAGTTAATAAGCGCATCAAACCAAGTGTACATGACAAACTTGCTGTCCCCTGGAACAGGTACTCCCCATCCTTCATTAGGACGCGAAATGGCGAGGTCTCTTAAATCATCTTTCTCAAGACGAGAAAGCATTTCATTAAATGAAGCATGAGGAACAATGAAGTCCGGATGAGTTTTAATATGATTAATAATCCACTCTTGATACTTCGATAATTTAAAAAAGTATCCTTCTTCTTCTTTAAGTTCGAGTGGCTTATTGTGATTAGGACAAATATTATCTGGAGCTTGAGTTTCAGTGTAGAAAGATTCGCAAGCTAAGCAGTATTGGCCGGAGTACTTTCCTGCGTATATATCTCCTTTAGCTTCTAATTTTTTCCAGATATCTGAACACACGTCGTGGTGGCGTTTTTCAGTTGTACGAATGAAGTCGTTGTATTTTACGTTTAAATCATTACAAAGTTTTTTAAACTTCACAACATTTTCATCTACAAAGACCATGGTTTCTTTATTTTCTTTTTTGGCAGATTCGATCAGTTTTTGCCCGTTTTCATCTGTTCCAGTTAGAAAATAAGTTTCATAACCTAAAAAGTTATACCAACGAGTATAAGTGTCACCGATGAGTTTTTCTAGTGCATGCCCCATGTGAGGTGCGCCGTTTGGGTAATCGATTGCAGTTGTAATATAAAATTTTCTTGTCATGACTGATTATCCTTTCACTACGAGGTTTACGATTTTTCCTGGAACATAAATTTCTTTGACGATGGCTCCAGTTAAAAATTTCTTCACGTTCTCATCAGCTTTGGCCATTTCTAGAACATCAGCCTGGGCAATATCAGGAGCTACTTCTAAAGTTCCGCGCAGTTTTCCGTTTACTTGAACTGCAACAGTAATTAAATCATCCTTAGCTAAAGCTTCATCAAAGCTTGGCCAATTTACATAGGCTAGAGTTGTTTGATGTCCAAGGCGGTTCCAGATTTCTTCACTCAAATGTGGAGCGTAAGGAGATAGAAGCAGAGCAAATGTTCCAGCTGTTTCTTTGGTAACTGATCCAACTTTGTAACAGTGATTGGTAAAAATCATCATTGATGAGATCGCAGTATTAAATCTCATGTGTTCAATATCATCAGTTACTTTTTTGATAGTTTTATGAAGTAGCTTTGTTGTTTCTTCATTTTCAACTGTAGCTGTAACTTTTGAAGATTGAGCAAAAAATCTATATACACGATTTAGGAAATTATTTACTCCTACTACGCCTTCTTCTTTCCACGGTTTCACTTTTTCTAGTGGACCCATAAACATTTCATAAAGTCTTAATGAATCAGCTCCAAAAGAAGCGACAACATGATCAGGGTTAACTACGTTTCCTCGAGACTTACTCATTTTTTCGCCATCAGTTCCAAGAATCAAACCTTGATTAACTAATTTTTTAAATGGTTCTTTTGTAGAAACAAAACCTAGATCAAATAAAACTTTGTGCCAGAAACGAGCGTAAAGTAAGTGTAGAACTGCGTGCTCTGCCCCTCCAACATAAAGATCAACTGGTAACCAATAGTTCTCAGCATCCTTAGACCAAGCTTCAGTAGTATTTTTTGGGTCACAGAAACGCAGATAGTACCAACAAGATCCGGCCCAATTTGGCATGGTGTTGGTTTCGCGTTTTGCTTTTTTCCCAGTTTTTGGATCGATAACCCATAGCCAGTCTGTAGCATTGGCAAGTGGCGACTCACCATTACCAGATGGTTTAAACTCAGCTAGCTCAGGAAGAGCTAGAGGTAGTTCGCTATCTTCTAAAACACGAACTGTTCCGTCTTCAAATTTTAAAACTGGAAAAGGTTCTCCCCAATATCTTTGACGAGAGAAAATCCAATCGCGAAGTTTGTAATTTATTTTTCCTACACCAAGATTTTTTTCAGAAAGCCAAGAAATCATTTTCTTTTTAGCTTCAAGAACGTTTAGGCCATCTAATATGCCAGAGTTGATATGCTTGCCATCCCCTGTATGAGCGGCTTCATCTAAATCTTTTTCTCCACCTTCAATTACTCGTACCATAGGAAGATTAAATTTTTTTGCAAACTCATGATCTCTTTCATCGTGCGCAGGCACTGCCATTACGGCACCTGTACCATAAGTTGCTAGAACATAATCAGCAATCCATACAGGAATTTTTGCACCATTTGCTGGATTAATGGCATAGGCTCCAGTAGGAACACCAGACTTATCTTTATTAAGTTCAGTTCTTTCTAAATCGTTTTTTGCCTTACAAGCTTCAATGTATGCATCTACGGCTTTTTTATTATCTGCAGTTGTAATTTTTGAAACCAGTGCGTGTTCAGGAGCAATTACCATGTAAGTGGCACCAAAGAGTGTATCAGGACGAGTGGTGAAAACTTCAATTTCATCAACTGAGCTTTCAACTTTAAACTTAATTATGGCACCTTCTGATTTCCCAATCCAATTTCTCTGCATTTCTTTAATTGATTCAGGCCAATCAACTAAATCTAAGTCTTCAAGAAGTCTTTCAGCGTATTCAGTAATACGAAGTACCCATTGTTTCATTTTTGTTTGAATAACTGGGTGGCCTCCAACTTCAGATTTTCCATCGATAACTTCTTCGTTAGCGAGAACTGTTCCAAGATTTGGACACCAGTTTACGTTCATTTCTGATTCGTAAGCTAAGCCTTTGTTATATAGCTGAACAAAAATCCATTGTGTCCATTTATAGTAATCAACATTTGAAGTAGCAATTTCGCGATCCCAGTCATAAGAGAAGCCAAGAGCTTTTAATTGACGAGTAAAATTCGCAATATTTTTTTTAGTTGTGATATCTGGATGAGTATTTGTTTTCATCGCATAGTTTTCAGCGGGAAGACCAAATGAATCCCATCCCATAGGATGAAGGACGTTAAAGCCTTTCATTCTTTTATAGCGAGAAACAATATCAGTAGCGGTGTAACCTTCTGGGTGACCGACATGTAGGCCATCTCCAGAGGGGAAGGGGAACATATCTAAAGCATAGTATTTTGGTTTGGTTTTATCGAGTGTGGTTTTGAAAGTTTTATTCGCCTCCCAAAATTTTTGCCATTTTTCCTCGATTGTTTTGAAGTCGTAAACAGATTCGTCGTGCATAGATTCAGACATAAGAATTCCTTTGGTAAATGAACCGAAAATGAGACTCGATTCTATCAGAGCAAGGTTATTTTTTAAAGGGTAAGAGTTGTCCCATTCACGAACATTTTAGGATTTGTTACAATAGATTCATCAAAGGACATTTTATGAGCAAAAAAATTATTGTTTACCCAATTAGTGCTAATCCTCCCACTTGGGGCCATGCGGATATCATGATGCGTGCTGCGAGTCATTTTGACATGGTCTATTGGGTAGCAGCTGTTAATCCGAAGAAAACGTATATGTTTACTTTAGAAGAAAGGTTAGAAATGATGCAAGCCTATGTGGATTACTACAAATTAGATAATGTAAAAGTAGTTGCCCACGAAGGAACAATTGTCCGTTTCGCTAAAGATAAAAGTGCGAGTTTTTTATTAAGAGGGCTTCGAAATTCTACAGATTACCAAATGGAGCTAGAGCTCTCTGTTGGAAATCGTGGAATTGAAAAATCAATTGAGACTATTTGTATGTTCGCTAAACCTCACTATGCTACAATTTCTTCAAGCTTAATTCGTGAATTAGTAGTTCTTAATGAGCGTGTAGATCAATACGTAATGCCTTCGATAGCAAAGAAAATTTTAAAGAAGCTTCACGGAGATAATGCCATTAAGTCAAAAAATGGTGGTGAATAAAGCCATGTTTCACCATAATAAAGATGCTATTTATTATCCCGAAAATCTTTTTATCTGGTTTTTATTGGCCCTTCAGGGGGGATTTGTGAATGTGGGGGGCTTCATGGCCGTTCATCGTTTTGTCTCTCACATGACTGGCTTTGGTACTTGGATAGGGATGGAATTGGCCAACAAAAAATACATCGATACATTGGGAATGATGGCAGTCCCAACTTCATTCTTGTTTGGTGCAATGGTTTCGGCTTGGTTTATTGAAAGAAAAAGAATAAAGCATAAACCTCCGATGTATTCTACTGTTTTATTGTTAATGATTTTAATTTTTTTAATGATTACTGTGTTTGGTTATTTTCAATTTTTTGGTGTTTTTGGAGAGCCATTTAACTATGGTAGAGATTATGTTTTATTGTACATGCTTACATTTGTCTGCGGTTTGCAAAATGCTGTAATCAGTTCGGCATCAGGAACAGTCGTTCGCACCACTCATTTGACGGGAGTCACCACCGACCTAGGAATTGGTTTAGTGCGTTTGTGGACCGATCGTCATCATTTTACAAAGAAAGATAACAAAGAATTATTTGCTACATTTTTTCGATTAGGAATTATTTTTTCTTTTGTTTTTGGATCTATCATTGGCGCATTTGTATTTACGTATTTTTCTTTTTTAGGTTTTATTATCCCATTTTTTATATCGATTTTTGTTCTTTTAAAGCTTCGACCAACAGTAGAAGATACGTCAAATACTTAATGTGTATCGGCAACTATCTGTATTTTTTACAACACCGTCACTTTCTAGGTGTAAGTCTCGATCAGTAAAACCAAGAGTTATATGAGGGTAAAAGTTATTGGCATCAAATTTTTCAAGATCACCACCACGATCTACGAAAATTTCTGCAATCTCTTTTCTGATTTTTAAAAGATTTTGTGAGTCAACAACCACGTAATATGTTTTTTGATTGTTATTGTTTTTACTCTCACCAACTCCAATGCAAATTGGCCTAACCGACGACATCTGGATTTGATTTTTTTGTGCCACTTCATTAATTTCTTGAATTGTGATTTTACTTTTAATTGTATTATACTCAGGTGGAGAAAGGACAGTTATATGTGCCTCACCACGATTTTTTAATTGTCTTCCTATGTCTTTTTCAACTTCTAATCGAATAGCTTCACTTGGCTTGAAATTAAGTTCCATTGCTAAATAATTTGATTGTGTTTTAAAACTGAGCTTACTACCATCTGTTAAAAGTGATGAAGTTGAAATTTCTTTTGCAAATGCGGCCAAAATAAGTAAACTTGCAAATTTCATAGTTATGCCCTTTCTTAGTGTATCAATATAGAAGTATTAATGTGTTATAGCATAAAATGCATATTCCCTGTTTAAGATTGGTAATTTTTATAGGCTTTAACAAAGGGGCTTTGGCGTATGATACAGTAATGGAAATGGTGCATGGGTTATGAGCTAGGAGTTGATTTATGAACTTTATAAAGATTAAAATCGTTTCACCTCGTGATGTTCAATCAGTAGATAATATCACTGAGACATTGTTAATAAATGTAGATCATATTGTAAGTATCAAGCCAATAAGAATGGTTATTGAGGATAAAGTAGTAGATGGATATTGGTTACGAATGACAAACGGGAAAAAATATAGAGCTACCGAAATTCCAAGTTGTCTTATTGATCTATTAGATGGTGAGAAAAATACAAAAAGATCGACAATTGATGATGTTGCTAATGATAATATCGCTACTCTAAACTAGAATTTAATATTTTTTTGCCAATTAAATATAAAGCCCGGTGAAGAAACATTTTGTTTTCCCGGGTTTTTTCTTTTGGGAGTAGATCACTAATTAAATGAAATCCACCACCAGTTAAATAGATTTCATCCACATCAGAATATGCTTTGAGAATAGACTCTAATGTCGATCGAATCATTAAGCCGCCAGCTTTTGAAATTGCATCATCAGTATGATGAGGAATGTTTGCTTCATTTATTGGAGAATCGAGATCTGGAGGAAGATTCTTAAGCTTTGCCCCTGTTGTATAGCTCTCCATTAAAGTAAACGGGCCTGGAAAAATATAGCCTCCTAGAAAACCATCGGACTTGGAAATTAGATCAATCGTCAAAAATGTTCCGACATCAATAGCAAGTGCTTTACTGCTATTTTTTGTTGTAGTTTGGTCGTTAAGATAGTTCCATATTAAATAGGCAAAACATAAACGATCTGCACCTAGGGTCGCTGCATAGTTCACTGGCATATTTAAAAAGGTATTATTCTTAAAATAAGTCAGAATATTTACATCAATAGGAAGACCATATTCTTCTTCGTTAGATACATTAGAAGCAATTATTAGAGCTTCCTCATGATAGAGATATGCTTCATCTATCGATATCATTTTGGAAACAGGACTTTTTAAATCATGGAGCGCATAACTTGTTTTTGTGTTTCCACGGTCAATTGTAATGATGTATTTACTTTCTAAGATATTTTTCAATTAGCATCCTCTTTTCTTCAAAATGATTTGCAATTGGTTGACAAAACTTTGGTGGATCGTTCTTTCCCATATGTAAAAGGTCGTTGATAACTAGAACTTGACCGTCTGTTTTATTACCTGAGCCGATTCCGATTGTTGGTATTTTTAATTCTTTAGTAATTTCAGTAGCAAGTTTTTCTTCAACGCATTCTAATACAATTGAAAAACATCCTGCAGACTCAAGGGCTTTTGCCTCTTTCATTAACTTACTTTTAGATACATCGTCTTTTCCGTGCGTGTAATAGCCGCCAAGTTCATGTACTGATTGTGGGGTTAAGCCTATATGGCCCATGACCGGAATTCCAATTTGAGTTAATCTTTCAATTAATTTTAATTCGTGAGGATAGGCACCCTCTAATTTTAGTGCTTCAACTTTTGATTGTTGAAACAATTTTACTGAATTTTCTAAGCCTTTTTTCACACTAGAATATGAACCAAATGGAAGATCTGCGACAACAAATTTGTCTGGAGCACCTCTTTTAACTGCCGAAGAAAAAAGTGTCATCATATCCAGAGTTACTTCAACAGTTGTTTCGAAACCCAAAACAACATTGCCGAGCGAATCACCGACAAGAATCATATCTAATTCTGTTTCATTTAGCATAAGTGCTGTTTGATAGTCATAGCAAGTTAGCATCTGTAGTGCTTTATTTTGAGATGACATCTTATAATGTCTTAGAGTTCTTGTTGATTGTTTTTTCATGTTAACTCACTTTTTAATTGTGTAAATGTTTGATTAAATGAAGATTCATTAAAGCGTGTGAGAATTTCAGTTCTAATTTTTGCAACTTCTTCTTCACTAACTTCAGCACAATAATTTTGAAATTTAGCATCTTCAATATCTTTCCAAAGAACGTCGAGTTTTCTTTGAAAATCTTCATCTAGTAATAAATTGTATGCTTTTTCGCTGCCAAGTAATGCATTTGGAGAGATAAGGTTGAAAAATGCAACGGGGCCAAGATCAACTAGTGCTTTTGAAATAGATCTTAGCTCTAAAAAGCATTCCAAGAGAGCAAGTTTTGGATCAATGCCATTTGCCACTAGTTTTTCAAAAGAAAATTTTGCCCCATAGGGAATTAGTGAGCAGAGAAGAGACTGTTCTGAAAATAGATCAGCTTTGGTTTCTTCTGCAAATGCATTTTTGTAATTAGAAGTTAAGCCAAGTTTTTGACCGATTTCTAAAAGTATTTTGAGTATTTTTTCCGATTCTTCCAAAGTGGTACCATGAGAGCAAATAAGATCATGAACTCCGAGTAGTTTTCCCTTTGTCTCATATTGAAAGCGTACTTCACTAGCAATGGCTTTAGGGGCTAAGAGTCCGTGATGTAGATGAGGAGTTTCTTTTAATGCGTTTGTTGAAGATATGGTAAATCCGTGTGCATAAATGACCAGAGTATTTTCACAAAGAATATTTTTATTATTCAACAAAAAAGATTTTTGTTCACTATCAGGGATTAATAACAATAAAATCTTGCTCTTTTTTAATGACTCAGCGTTAAGTTCAAAAGCATCAAAGCCCAATCGTTTGACGCTGTCGTAGCTATTAGAGTCTTTTCTAAGAAGAACACGGACAGATAACTTTGAATCTCTCAAGTTTAAAGCCCACGCCTTTCCTTGCGAGCCAAAGCCCACTAGATCGATAGGGGGAAGTTCGCTAGAAACTAATGAATGATTTGAATTTTTGGTTGTCCTCATATTGAATCCATCATACAGTAGGAGATGCTATGAATAAAGTTTTGAATGTAAAGTGTCCCCATTGCGGCACAAAATTTTCTTACTATGAATCTAAATTTAGACCTTTTTGCTCTGAAAGGTGTAAAATGGTTGATCTTGGGCATTGGCTCGATGAATCTTACCGCGTTCCGGAAAAAAGCACTATTCCAGAAGAGGAGCAGTGTGCTGAATTTGAAGAAGAAGGATTTTCTTATGAAGAAAGCGATTGCGAAAGTTGCGACGAAGAAGGTTAAAACAAATATCACTAAGAAAGATTTAGATTGGACAATTGATCTAGCATATAAAGTTGGTGATTTTTTAATTAAAAAACAAAGTCGGATTCTTAATTTAAAATCAAATTTAAAAGTTCACCATAAAGAAGCTCAAGGGGTTGCAAGCGAAGCAGATCTTGGAGCTGAAGAGCGCATCTTAAAAGCAATACACAAACGTTATCCCCACCATGAAATATTGGCAGAAGAATCAGCATATGAACTTTTTAAAGGGGCAAAAGAAAAATATGAATTTCTAAAAGAAAAAGAATGGGTATGGATCATTGATCCTTTGGATGGAACAAATAATTTTTTAAATGGATTAGACTATTATGCTATCTGCATTTCACTAGTTAATTTTGGTAAACCAGTATTAGGTGTTGTTTATCGTCCGCGAACAGGTGAAGTATTTTCAGCTCTAGATAAAAAAGGGGCTAATGTTTTAGCTCATGGTAAGAGTAGTTTCAAAAAATTGAAATGCATCACTAATAAAAAACCTTTGTCAGAGTGTTTGTTGGTTACAGGTTTTACTACTGAGAAAGGTGAGGTTTTTGATCGGGAATTTGATCTCTTTAAAAATATGATGGGCAAAAGTAGAGGCATTAGGCGTATGGGAAGTGCGGCACTTGATCTTTGCTACGTGGCCAGTGGAATTTTTGATGCCTTTTGGGAAAGAGGTTTAGCGCCTTGGGATGTTTCTGCCGCCGGGTTAATTTGCTTGGAAGCTGGAATATGCATAACTACCTATGATGGAGAAGCGTTTCATCCATTTCAGTCAACTATTGTAGCAGCTAGAAAAGAAATCAAAATTCAAATCGATCCGATAATTCGCTCTTAATTCAGCTGCTTTCCTTACTCCTAGATTGACAAAAATTTCAGTGAATCTATAATTTTATAAGGTACTTAAAAGCTTAATCCTAGGAAGGGAACTGTGTCTGAAACAATACGATTAGTTGTGACAAAATTTAATCACGAGTCTTTAACAATATTTAGTGTCTTATTATTGTTAACGACGGTTATTTTAATAGCCTATTGGTTTTATAATCGAAAAAAATTTCACGATCTATCCCATCAATTACCAGCTGCGGTGGTAAAGACGTATCTCGATACAATTATTCAAAACTCTAATTCTTTAAAGTCCTCTCTATTTAGAGGAGGAGGGCTTGATTTAGCAAATGGAATACCTTCAGTTGTTCCACTTTCGGATTTGCCTAGTTCATCCGTCGGCGTAAGCAATGATGAGTTAAACCAAAAAAATGCGGAAATAGCTTCATTGAATAATAAGCTAGGTGATAAAAATAAACAAATTACAGACTTAGAAAAAAGATTACAAGAGATGGGCAGTGGTGGCGGCAACGGTGCTGAAATAGATTCATTACGCCAAGAAGTTGGTTCACTGTCAAAAAAACTAAAAGAAGCAGAATCTAGGGCACAAAATGCTTCCGGTGGCGATGCTGAACTTGCCAATAAATTGCAAGCAGCTCAAAAAGAAAAAGAAGGATTGATTGAACGCTTAAAAGAATATGAAATTATCGAAGAAGATTTAGCAAACCTAAAACGACTTCAACAAGAGAATGAGCAATTAAAAAATGAAATAGCCAATCTTAAAAAAGGTGGAGCAGTTGCCGCAGCTCCAGCGGTAGCTTCTGTTGTTACGGAAACTATTCCTGACGTAGTTCCAGAAAGCGAAATTGATCTAGAAGCCGAAATGGCCGCGGCCATAGCTGATAGTAAGCCAAAAGAAGCACCAAAAACTCTTGAAGTTGAAGATATTCCAGCTAACGAAGGCGAACAGAAATCAGCTGAAGAATTATTATCTGAATTTGAAAAAATGTTGGGTTAACCCACAAGGAAGACGACTTATGAAAATCATGTCACTTATTGTTGCCACGACACTTTTATTTTCAGTTAATGCAACTTCCGCAATCAATCCTGCTGCAATAAAAAATGAATTGCTCACAAAATATTCTTTAACCTATGCGGATTCTAAATCTTTAGCAGCTTTAAAATCTCTTACGTTAAATTATGGTGGAAACTCGGTTGAAGCTTTAATCGAAGTTATGAAAAATGGAAAATACCCTGAGAAAAATCGTTGGGTCGCTACATTTCTTCTTGGGCAAATTATGGGAGAAAAATCTGGACCTTTTATTGTAAAATTCACCAAGCACCCTAATTGGATAATGAGAATGGCCAGTTTAAAAACGCTATTGGCATTAAAGCAAGAAAGATTTGGAGGAGAGTACGCGAGATTGTTAAATGATGAATCGTTAATCGTAAGAACTCAAGCTCTAGAAAATATCAAATCGTTGAAATTAAAAAATTACTCTGCCAATGTATGGTCTATGCTTTACGATAGGAAAAACTATTACGAGCCAAGTGTGAAAGGTTCAGTAAAAGCTAGAAAAAGATCAAATATTATCAAAAACATTATTAACACCATTGGAGAACTTCAATTTCAGGAAGCTCGTGCGCCTTTAATAAAAATGATCCAAAAAGATAAATACAATGATATTTTCACTGAAATGGATACGGCGTTAATGAAAATAACTGGCCATAAATCTCCAGACACAGATGTTAAAGGTAAAAGATTGTTTTGGAACCGGAAAGCATTAGACGTCACGATTAATTAATAGCTATTTTTTTATATCTAAGTGTTGTTCGATTTAAAATGAGTGCCAATATTACTTGGACTTATTTTGATGATCTTTTAAAATGCTTTTTCTTGTTCTTTGGCTTTTTTGTCTTCGATCTCTTGAAGTTTGGCTTCAATTTGAAGAGCTCGGTCTAGCCTATAGAGGAGGGATTTTTCAATTATTCCGTCAGAACGTACTAATTTCCAACCTTGCAGGAAATCTTGTTCTACCCTTTGTCTTTTAAATATTGTAACTTTAGTGACTTCTTTTTTACCTCTAAAGCCTTTGACAACATTGATGATAAGTTTAAATTGAGCTGCTTTAACAGCATCGTTTGCCCCAAATGAATCAGCAAAATTAAGCTCAAGTGTATTGTCTATCCATCTAGTTTTTATAATACCAGCTTCTTGGTTATAGACTTCTCTTTCGTACTTAATAGTGAGTTTCATCACTTCTTGCCAGACCTTGTTATAGTCATGAGCATAAACTTGGCTTGGGAATTCATATTCTTCGGCTATATATTTATAGTTTTCGTAAGAGGAACAACCAGAAATGAGCGCAGAGCAGGTGACAATGATGAAGAAAATATGAAAACTTCTTAGTTTCCAAAAAAAGTGACTGAAATTGATTTTAAATGTAATAAAGCTTTTGCTCGTCATAATTTAATATTTTATCCTAATACTTAAGAATCTCTAGGGGAAAATAATGAACGAATTAGTTTTAATGCAAAATGTACTAGAATTAGAAGCTGAGTCTATTTTAAAGGCACGCCAAAAATTAAACGGGGAAGTTGTAAAAAAACTCCTTGCTATATATGAGCATTTAACTCGGGAAAATGCTTCATTAATTTTTTGTGGTGTAGGTAAGTCTGGTATTGTCGCAAAAAAACTTGCCTCAACATTTTCATCTTTAGGTTTACACTCATATTTTCTTCATCCGACTGAAGCACTACATGGTGATTTGGGTAGAGTGCGTTCAACTGATGCAATAGTCTTTATTTCTAAATCAGGAACGACTGAAGAGATATTAAAACTTTTACCGTTCATATCCATTCCTAAGCATTTACGCATTAGTCTTTTGGGCAATATGAGTAATGCTATTTCTGATCAATGCGAAGTAGTTTTGGATGTGAGTGTTGAAAAGGAAGCTTGTTTAAATAACCAAGCCCCGACGACGAGTTCGACATTGGCCATGGCCATGGGCGACGCGATGGCAGTTTTATGGGAATCATTTGTCGGATTATCTAAAGAGAACTTTGCAATAAATCACCCCGGTGGGATTTTAGGAAAGAGTTTAAGGATAAAAGTTAAAGATCTTTCAATTAGTTCCCATGAATGTCCTTTATTAAAATCAAAATCTACGTTACAAGATGTGATACTTGCGATGACAAAATTTCCAGTAGGAGGGGCTGCAGTCGTTGATGACAATAATGAATTATTAGGCATCCTCGTTGAAGGTGATATTCGTAGAACTCTCGCTAAAAACAATCATGATGGTTTAAATACTTTAGTTGAAACAATTATGAATAAGGTGCCTATTTCCGTACAAGAAAACGACTTGGCCAATAAGGCACTTGATCTAATGGAAAATGGACAAAGGCAAATACAGGTTTTACCTGTTTTGAGCGGTAAAAAATTTGTAGGCTTTTTACGTTTACATGATCTTATAAAAGAAGGATTTAAGAGTAAGTAGTTACTTACTCTTCATTCATTTTTGCTTCATCAGCATAGTATTGGCTACGAGTTTTTTCTTTAGGGATTAGTTTTACAAACAAACCCTGAGCCTTATAAAAAACAAAATGCAAAATGAGCGTACAGGTCATTAATACCAGCAATGGGATTCGTCCATATTTCTCATAGATAGTTGGTGTTCGTATAAATAGTGGTACATCTACATCAATTACCGTTTTATCATTAACCCCTAAATAGTTGCCAAATTGCCCATTAGGAGAAATAACAGTTGTTATTCCGGTATTGGTTGAGCGAATAATTGGAATATTAAACTCTAGAGCTCTCCAGCGTGCCAAGAAAAGATGTTGCCATGGTTCTGATGTTTTTCCATACCATGAATCATTGGTTAAATTTATTAAAAAATGAACTGGTTTGTTTTGAGCATTGAGGTATTTGCGAATGAAATCAGTAAATAGTATTTCATAACAAATGGCCGAGATAAAGTTATGTCCATTATCCATTTCAAATAAAGTGAAACGATCTCCTTTTGCAAAAAAAGAAACATTTTTTGTTAGTTCTGAAAGTTTGGCATTAAGTGGTCCAAATGGGAGTGTCTCTCCAAATGGAATGAGTTTAATTTTATGGTAAACGTCAGCAAAATAGGTTTTATTTTTTAAATAAAAAGCGGAATTATACTCATTTTCAAAAGATCCTATCACTGAATTGATTTGATCATATCCACCAAAAAAGAGGTCGGCATTAGTTTTTTCCAAGAGAGTTCTAAAAAACGGCTGAACAGCAGAATTTTTTTTCATATATTCAGAACTTTGTCCAGTTGGCCATGCAGTTTCTGGCCAAACAATTAAATCCAAAGGTTCTTTTTCTTCAACGCGAGAAAGGCCATAATAAGTGTCATAAACTTCTCTTTGGGCGCTCATCCCACCAGATTCAGAACTGAGCTTTAAAAAATTACCAACATTTGGTTGCACCATTCTAACTTTTAAAATTTTAGACAAGTTTGGATGTAAAATATTTTTGTTGGTATAGATAAAATCATATGAAAAAAGAGAGATGACTAATACAAGTGACAGATTAAAACGTCGAAAGCTAAAAACTCGTGCAAGTTCTAGAGCAAACCAAGCAATGAGAAAGGAGTAAAAACTAGCACTGAAAGTTGAGGCTAAATTAAGTGCACCATACCTTTGTAGATTAAGTAAAGTGTGTCCCAAGTGTGCTGGAAATTGTTGCGGTGTTAAAATCTCCAACCAAACATAGAGAAAGGCGAATAACAATGGTGCCAAATGATGCCCAAGAGTGAAACCTCTTTTTTTTAATAGAAACCAGCAAATTGCAAAAATGTAAATCTGTGGCGCCAGTAAGAAATTAAAAAAAAGTGCGGCTAAATGATTAATGGGAGGATTCATTCCTCCAAATTCTTTTAAGGTATGAGCAATCCAGTAAAATCCTAGAGCTCCAAATCCTAAGTTGAAAGACATGCTTGCAATTAAAAACTCACGTCTTTTAATTGCGTTATTTAAACTTAAGACAAAGGCAACGAATCCAATAGTAGAGCCCAGGTAAAAGTATTCACCATTAGAATTTGGAAAACTTGTTGCGTATAGGAATCCGCCTAAGAGTGCGGTGATGAAAAGGGCGATATATCTCATGTTAAATATTCTCACTTAGTTTGATTTCTAGGGTGATTTTAGGGTTTCATCTAGATTTTGCCAACGAAAAATCCTTCACAAGTCTTTTTAACTTAGTTAACATTTTTATATGATAGAAGATTGGGATACTATGGATAAAAATTTGTTAACTTCGTCTTTTACTCCTTCGAGTGACGTTTTGATTATTCCAAAATCGTCATATCAAACGAAAAAATCTTGTCCGTATTGCCGTTCTTTTTATTTGACGGATACCCATTGTGAAGCATGTGGAAAAAGTCTGGTTTTTGATCCAGTTGGTGAACCTTTTTCAAATAAGAGTTTTTTTGCTATTAAAGAGCGTTACATTGAAGATTTTGATGTAGTAAAGCGATTTTATCCTGTGCTGGAATCAATTGAATCAAAAGAAGCTAAAAAGTATGTACGAAATTTAAAAAAAAGACTGATAGATCTATTAGACTATTTTCAGTTTCGAGAAGTTTTTTATGACGATCACTCATTATATGAGCGCAAAATATTTTTCTCAGAATGCCTCTTTATTATTGAAGAAATATTAAGTTACGGCGAGCCCATTGATGAGGTTCTAAAGTTAGTGCAAGCAAAAACAAATGGTGTACTGAGTACAGAGCTCATTCGCCATTCACGAGAGATGATTAATGAAATTAAGGTCGATAGACGATCTATCTGGAATAAATTTATTGATCAAAAATTGTTTGAAACAATCAGCGTTAAAACTCTCTTGATTCTTTTTTTATTTGGGGGAAGCCTAATAGGGGCTTCCCTGTTTTTTAGAAATATTATGGTTAATTTGTCGTTAGACGGTAAATAATTTTTCCTTCTTTAACGTCTGGTTTGTTGTTTGCAATTGAGCGATTTGTATCTTCACCATTGGCCACTGCTGTTGCTAGATTCATTGCTTCAGTAGCATCTAGCCGCCCACCTGAAATACATTTTCCTTCCATTGATAACTCTTTTTTAGCAGAATTTCTGATAATCTCTTTTATTTTCTCAGTTGAAATCTGTGGATATTGCGATTTAATTAAAGCAGCTACACCAGTTACAAATGCGGTTGCTTGGCTTGTTCCTGTTAGAAAACCAGCGCGACCGTTTTGTAAGCTCGATCTGATTCTGTAGCCTGGAGCAAAGATATCAACACTATTTTTACCGTAATTAGATGAAGAGAGAATTTGTAGACTCTCATCATGTGCCGTTACTGTGATAATATTTTTTAATCCGTAACTTGCTGGGTAATATGCTTTTTTACGATCATCAATATTTGATTCTTCGTTACCTGCAGCAGCTACAACCAATATACCTTTTCTTTCTGCTTCTTTTAATACTCTCAATTCTTCTAGTGCAGGCTCTGGTCCTCCTCCCGAATAATTGATGATATCTACATTTTGATCAACAGCGTAGCGTAGTGCTTCGACTGTCGAGTTCAAGTTATCAAGACCGCTCGCTATTGGATTGTAGTACTTAAGTGCCATGATTTTTACATCCGGAAAAATTGATTTAATAATTCCTGAAACGTGTGTTCCATGACCATGGTTATCTAATGGTGCTCCTGCTATTTTTCTATCTTTTGAAAAATCTACACCAAAATTTGCTTCACTAGCTCTTCCAGATTTTACAAAAAGGTTAGATTGGAGAAAGGGATGTGTCGGATCAATACCTGTATCAACAACCGCAACAACGATTTCTTTTTTCTTTTGAAATTTTTTCCATGCATTTAATAAATTAATACTAGAAGAATTTGTTGGAGAAATTCCCCAACTCGCATAAGGAGAGAAAAGTTCTTTTTGGTCAAAGAAACTCTTTTCTTCTTTATTCGCTTGTAACCTAGCAACTTCAGATTGTGCTACTGCTGAAGTTTGCAGAAGTAGCGACGAAAGTAGAAGAGCTATTAATGAACGAACTGTAATCTTCATGTCTTCACCTTTTAATGATTGATCGCAAAGGATCAATTGATATCTAACACTAAGAGAGCAAAGATCAGGCCAAACTGGCCCTAGTGACTTTAAGCATTTAACCAGGCTCTTTGCAAGTAAAATGGTTATTTTCTAGAGGGGTGTCTATAAAAAAGACAATAATTGATAGATTTAGTGAGTGAAATTTTGCCACTAAATATTAGGCATGAGATTTGCTGATTAAAAAGTAGACAGGTCGACATCGACCTTCCATGAAGACACTCAAGGAAGAGAGGATTTAAACATGGGAAATTTAGCTAAGTATTATGTAATTTTTTTGGTTATGGTTTCGGGGCTTTTTTCTTGTGAAAACAGAGAAGCATCAAGAAGTCCGGCCATTGATCGGGCCCCAATCGAAGATTTTAAGCCAATTCCTCAAAGTCAGAAGAAAAAAATGCGAAGAGTTTTTTCGAGGTCTGCAAATTATTGTTGAAGGTAAACTAGTTTCGTGTTGCTAACCCCTCTTGCGGTATGAAGCTAGATTGCTCTTTTTCCCCCAAAAAAAAGCTCCACGTAAAAGTGGAGCTTTTTCATTGATAATTTTCTTTAAATATTTACTTAAACAGCTCTAATAAATTTATTATTTTCACGCTCTTTTTCTTCTGCGTGGGTAATACAAAGAGTTGTCCATGGTTGATTATCTAATCTTTTACAATTGATTTCTTCATCACATTCTTCACAATGCCCATAGGTTCCTTGTTCAATACTATATAAAGCTTCGTCTATAGCCTTTAGTTTTTCTAGCTCGCGATGGCGCATATTAAATGTAACTTGTTGGTTGATGACACTAGAAGCAAGATCAGCCTCATCAGAGAGATCATCACTTGAGACAGTCAGATCATCATTTGAACGCAAAATGCCACCGTTTAAGATTTGCATTTTTGACTTCAGGAGGAGTTCTCTGTACTTCTCCATCTTTGCTTTATCCACACAATCCTCCTTGAAAGGTTCCATCATACTAATGTCGGGTTTTTATCCCAGGGAAATTCACGGAATCTCCCCAAGTATGGTCAAGCTACAAGATATTTTACACTGAATTTTATTTTTGACACAAGGGAAAAAATATCCAGAATAATTTAGCCTTTCTCTTAAGGTTCCAATAATTGGGTTGTCTATTTAGTTTACAAAATTTCATAAAATTATTAGCATAAGAAAGACAAAATTTATCACCTATTAAGATAGCTGGGATTTACTATGCATGCTGAACAATATTTACCGGTAGTTAGAAACTGTGCTGACGAAAATGAGCAGTTCGAGTTCCTTCGGGCCAATAAACCAGGAGTGGCGCTAGAGCTTGCCAAGTCTAAATTGGTAACTCCAAGGGTACTAGACATTTTAACTCGTCACGCTTTAATCACTGTTCGACATGAAGTTGCAAAAAACCCAAGATGCTCTATCGAAACTTTAAAGCGGCTTTCGACAGATAAAGATATGCTGGTAAGAGATTACGCAAGAAGAACTTTAATCCAAGTAGGCCAAGCTTAATTTTTCGTTTTATTTAAATCACGCCAGCTTCGACCTTCGCGATTTTTAGCATTTTTTTGCCAGGTTTCTACTGCTTTTAAGTGTTTTTCGTAGTTTTCTGAAAAAACATGAGTACCATCGTTCATCGATACAAAATAAAAGTAATTATGCGATTCCGGATTTAATACAGCTTCGAATGATAGGCGACCTGGATTGGATATTGGTCCTTTGGGAATTCCATTAATGGCATAAGTATTATAGGGTGTTTTTTCTTGCAGATCTGCTTTAGTTAAATTGCCTTTGTATCGCTCATATATTCCGTAAATAGTTGTCGGGTCACTTTGTAATCGCATGTTGTCTTTTAAGCGGTTAAAGAAAACACCTGCCACACGTTTTCTCTCTCCTCCATGTCCTGTTTCTTTTTCAACTATGGACGCTAACACATGTAGCTCTCTAAAAGAAAGTTTTGTGTTATCAAAGTTCAGGTTCTTCATTTGTTTTTGAAATTCTTGTACCATTTTTTCAATAATGGCACGAGCATTTGTGCGACCGGTGAAATCATAGGTGTTAGGGTATAGATATCCTTCGATACTTTCGGCATTAATACCAAGGGAGTTCAAAAAACTTTTATCCCTTGCAACAGAAATAAAATCTGAATAAGTTGTTAGACCTTTTTCCTCTAAAATTTTAGCGATCTCAAACATGTTTTTTCCTTCTGGAATGGTCACTAATTCACTAATACTTTTACCATACAGTAGGGTATCGTGAACTTGTAGCATGTTTGAGCCTTCAGGAATTAAAAATTTTCCTGACCGAAATTTTGTCATAGTGTTTTTAAATTGGCTTAAGCGATGAAAAAGTCTAGGGGTTGAGATGGTTTTTGTTTTAGCTAAATCACCATTTATTTCTGAAAAATTTTGTCCTGGTTGAATTTCAAAAACAATTTCGATAGGAGTCTTCCAAATAACCATCTTGTAATAGACCAAAGCAGTGGCCATGAGCATGCCAAAAATGGGACCAATGAGCATAAAGAGAACAAGTTTTGATGAATTTTTCATAAAAAAATTATCCCAAAATCTTTTGAATTTAAAATATATAGACATTCTTGCCCATTAACTTGTTGTAAACATAAGCATAGTTAAGGTTGAGGAAAATTAATAAAAAATACAGATAAAAAAAGTCAGGTTCTTAAGTAATATTACCGATATAGGTAACGTAAATGATAAAGCCTAATAAAAGCGTAAGAACTAAGATAATTTTGGTGTTAGCGATAATTTTATCGTTTGGATGGTTAGTCGCATTTAACATTCTTAATTTATCGTTAGAGTCTATTTATGATGAAATCGAACAAAGGCAAATCATAAATACCAAGCTCAGTATTGAACAAGTATTACTTGGTGAAAAAAGTGACTTGTCATCGAGAGTTAAGGATTGGGCCATCTGGGACGATGCTTATAACTTTATCATTAAAAAAAATATAAGCTTTGTCCAAAGTAATATAAACAATGAAATTCTTGCAAATTATAAAATTGATAATTTGGTTTTTACCGACATTAATCATAAAACAATTTATCTAATTTCAACTGAAAATAAAGAAAAAGTGATTCAGGATAATGCCGAAAAAAAATCTGAGCAAAATACTGCGATTGATTTGATTAGTGCAAACGAGGTATATTATACGATCGTAAAAATTCAATCGAATTTTTATGCATTGGCAGTTAGTAAAGTTACTCCTACGGAAAATCCTGATTCTAAGTTTAATGGCTATTTATATTTTTATCAAAAATTAAATGATGCTTTTTTTATTGAAACAGGAACTGTATCTGGCGCAATTTTGAATCTTAATTTGAATATAAAAGAACAATCTAAAATCGTAAAAGAAAGTGATTCTATTATTTTTAATTATCCATTAAAAAATAGTTTTGATGAAGTAGAAGTTTTACTTCGCGTGAAAATTGGTAGAGAGTACGCTTCTTTATTTAATAAATTACGTGTTACAATCGTTTGGGTGTCTTTACTTTTTGCAATATTTTTCTTCGTCGTGATTTATTTGATATTGAACAAAGTAGTCATAAGACCTTTGAAAAAGATTGAAAAGCAAACCAATGCAATTGCTAAAGGAGAAAACAATATCAATCGTATTGATATGGTTTTTAGTGGAGATGAGTTTATTAGTTTAGCTAAAAGTATTAACAGGATGCTTGATGAACGTGAAAAAATGCAAAGAGAAATTAGGCATAAAACTCAACTGGTCGGTTTGGGCGAATTAGCCTCAGGTATTGCTCATGAAATAAATAATCCATTGACAGTAAGTTTACTAAGTTTAGATAAATTACAGAAAAGATATAGCGATAAAATTCAAGAAAATCCCGACATAGAAAAACTTATTGCTAAAATATATGCAAATACTAGGCGAATTTCATTAATTGTTTCAGGTATGAAGTCCCTGTCGAAAAATGTTGACCCGAGTGAGCGAGCGCTTATTGATATGACAAAATTAGTGAATGAGACAATTGAGCTTTATCGAGAAAGAGTTAGAGATAATGATATTCAGCTAAATACATCTTTGGGGGAGAGTAATACATATCTTTCCTTTGTTAATGAGACTCAAATATCACAAGTCTTAGTTAATTTATTAAACAACGCAATCGATGCAGTTAGTGGTAATATTGATAGGCGAATTTTTATAAGAATATCATCCGATGATAGATTAATGTATATAGAAGTCGGTGATAATGGCCCTGGTGTTCCTGATAATATTCAAGACAAAGTTATGCAGCCTTTTTTCACAACAAAGGGATCTCAAAAAGGTACAGGCTTAGGTTTAAGTATAAGCAATGAAATTATCGAACATCATAATGGAAAACTTAGCTTTACACGCATTAGCAAAGACGCTGAAATATATACTGTCTTTAAAATAGAATTGAAGGCCCAAAAGGATGTATTTTCAACCGGAGTAAATTTCTAATAATCAATAGTGTCAGTATTGCGAATAAAATCTTCTAAGATAATTTGAGCCGCAACAGAGTCAATTTTTTTAAGGTCTACTTTGAAATTATATTGCGGCGAATTCTCCATTCGGCGTTTGGCCTCTTCTGTGGTGTAGGTTTCGTCTTGAAAAAAAATAGGAATGGTTAAAAATGATTTTAATTTATTGGCAAAGAACTCAACCTCAATGGTCATGGCCGAGTTTTTTCCGTCAGCATGTACAGGTAGTCCGATGACGAGTATATCCACACATTCACTTTCGGTGACCGATTTAATTGCTTGCAAGTTGTTTTCTATTTTTTTATCCATAACAATTCTTTCCATTGTTATAGGATAGGGGTGAACCCCTGGGGTGTATAAAGCAAGCCCCGTTGCCACGCGGCCGTAATCAACGGCCAAAAGAGTCTTGTTTAAAAATTGCTGAAATCTCTTGTATTCTTTAAAATCAGTCATTTAAGTTTTTGTCTCATTAACATTGATGTAAGTAAAGTAAAAACTCCTAATAGGTTTTTCCTAATTTTTCTTGACAGTTTTTCATCATGAGATAATATATGCAAATAATCCGAAAATACTTTCGTTCACCTAAATATAATAATCCCTTCATTGTGAGAAGTTTTACCCCTTCAGGAGAATACCCCCAATGCATTTAAACGATCTTAGAGAAAAAGACATGGTTGAACTGACCCAAATGGCAGAAAACCTAAACATCGAAAACCCATCTAACTTAAAAAAACATGAACTAATTTTTGCTCTTCTAAAACAGACCGCTACAAACAATGAAGACATTTTTGGAAATGGTGTTTTAGAAATTCTTCCTGATGGATTCGGTTTTTTAAGATCTCCTCTATATAACTATCTTCCAGGTGCGGATGATATTTATGTTTCTCCTTCGCAAATTAGAAAATTCGGATTACGAAAAGGGGATTCTGTCGAAGGAGATATTCGGCCACCAAAAGAAGGAGAGCGCTATTTTGCTCTGGTTAAAGTAAATGAGATCAATGGACAAACACCTGACGCTCATAAAAGAACTCAGCTTTTTGATAATTTAACTCCTCTATATCCAGAAAAGAAAATTAACTTAGAGTTTAAGCCAACAAATTACTCAACTCGTATGATTGATTTGTTTGTTCCTCAAGGCTTTGGGCAGCGCTGTTTAATCGTAGCTCCGCCGAAAGCGGGTAAAACAATGCTGTTGCAAGATATTGCCAATGCAATTACCCACAATCACCCTGAATCAGTATTAATTGTTCTTCTAATCGATGAGCGTCCAGAAGAAGTTACAGATATGAAAAGAAACGTTAATGCAGAAGTTGTTTCTAGCACATTTGATGAGCCCGCAACTCGCCACGTTCAGGTTGCAGAAATGGTTATTGAAAAAGCAAAACGCTTAACTGAAGCTGGAAAGGATGTAATTATTCTTCTAGACTCAATAACTCGTTTAGCGAGAGCTTACAACACGGTAGTTCCACCATCTGGAAAAATTCTTTCAGGAGGGGTTGATTCAAACGCACTTCATAAGCCAAAAAGATTTTTTGGTTCTGCTCGAAATATTGAAGGGGGCGGATCTCTTACGATCATCGCAACTTCACTTATCGATACTGGATCGAGAATGGATGAAGTTATCTTCGAAGAATTTAAAGGAACTGGTAACTCTGAAATACAGCTTGATAGAAAATTACTTGAAAAACGTATTTTCCCTGCACTCGATATCAATAAATCGTCTACAAGAAAAGAGGAACTTCTAATGACGGAGAATGATCTTCAGAGATCGTACCTGTTGCGTAAAGTTCTTCATCCAATGGCACCAATTGATGCTATGGAATTTATCTTGTCACGAATTACAAAAACAAAAACAAATGCCTCTTTCTTAGACTCAATGAACTCCTAGCGGAGTTCATTGAGTTTTTTTCCTAAATTTTTTTAATCTTTTATATTTTTGAGAGTTTTCTATGTCCATGTTTGGTAAATTAGATTCAGTAGTAGCACGCTATGAACAGTTAACAGAGAAGTTGGCCGATCCAACTTTGTACGACCGTCAAAAAGAATTTAAAGAAGTAAGTTCTGAAAGATCAGGTATTGAAGAGTTAGTTCAAGTTTACCGCGAATACCGAAAGTTAATGACAGATCTAGAAGGAATAAAAGATCTTCTTCGAAATGAAAAAGATGAAGAACTTCGAGAGATGGCCAAATTAGATCTTTCAGACATGGAAGGTCAAGTGCCGACATATGAAGAAAAATTAAGACTTTTACTTTTACCTAAAGACCCTCTTGATGAAAAGAACGTTATTATGGAAATGCGTGCTGGTGCAGGTGGTGACGAGGCTTCAATCTTTGTTGGTGACATGTTTAGAATGTATCAAAACTATTTTAAAACTCTAGGTTTTAGAGTGAATATTGATTCTATTTCTGAAGGCGACCAAGGAATGAAGGAAATTATTTTTACCGTTGAAGGTGAAAAAGTATATTCAAAGCTAAAATGGGAAGCTGGTGTTCATCGTGTTCAAAGAGTTCCTAAAACAGAAACTATGGGGCGAGTTCACACTTCAACAATTACTGTTGCTGTCATGCCCGAAGTAGAAGATCTGGATTTTGAGCTAAATATGAATGAAGTTCGAGTCGATGTTTATAGGTCTTCAGGCGCCGGTGGACAGTCTGTAAACACCACGGATTCAGCAGTTCGTATGACTCACATTCCAACAGGTATTTCTGTTGCATGTCAGGACGAGAGATCTCAATTAAAGAATAAGGCCAAGGCTTCGAGAATATTAAAGGCCCGTATCTATGAAAAAATGATTACAGAGCAAAAAAGTAAGAATGATGCCGAAAGAAAATCGCAAGTAGGAGAAGGGGATCGTTCAGAAAAAATAAGAACATATAATTATCCTCAAAATCGAGTGACAGATCATAGAATTGGATTAACATCTCATAATTTAGAGGGGATTATGGCAGGGGATTTAACTGAAATCACCAACGCACTAATTGCTCACCATCAAGCTGAACTTTTAAAAGGCCAAGAGGAGTAGAAAGATTAGTAAATGAGAAGAAACAGTATCATTAGTCATGGCACTGCACTTAATTCTTTTTTCGAGAAAGAAAAAAAGCATCTTCTTCATTTCTATCCAGGACTAACTCTAAATCGTTTACGGCAAGATTTTAAATTAATGGCAGTCATTCATGGTATTGATAATGGTACTAATGAAGATGAAATATTTGAACGTCCATACTTATCATCAACAACCAATCCATTATCTGTATTTTTTGATAAATTATTAATGGGAATACCTTTAGAGTATATTACAGGCTATCGTTTTTTCTATAAAACTCTTTTTCGTGTTTCTCCAGATGTTCTAATTCCAAGAAGTGAAACCGAAATACTGGTAGAAAAAGCTCTCTACGAAATTAAAAACTTTAATAAAAATGGCGCTAAAATTAAAGTCCTAGATATTGGGACAGGATCAGGAGCTATTGCGTTGTCGATATTGATTGATGGCCAAGTTCCAATAGAAATGACTGCCACTGATATTTCCAAAAAAGCACTTGAAATAGCAAAGGTTAATTTTTCTTCATTAAAATATAAAATTAGCAAAAATCATAGTTTGAAATTTTTTGAAGGAGATCGATTTTTAGCATTAAAGAATAATGATCAGCTAGAAAAATTCGATCTAATTTTATCGAACCCTCCCTATATTAAAAAAAATGCTGATTTGCCAACAGTGCACCAGCAAGTGTTAAATTTTGAGCCACACTTGGCTTTATTTTTAAATGATGAAGAATATGAGACGTGGTTTACTGTATTTTTTAAGGATTTAAGTGACTATTTAATGGATGGAGGAGTTGCATTTATTGAAGGCCATGAGGATCATCTTATGGATCTTTTAAAATTAGTAAAAATAATGCAATTTTCTGAAGTAAAAATTATTAGAGATTATACAGATCGAGCAAGATTTTTAAAAATAATAAAGTAAATTTTTAATGGGGAATTTTTTATGGATAAATTATTAGTACATGGACCTTGTAAATTAAATGGTACAGTAACTATTTCTCGGGCAAAGAATGCTTACTTACCTATTTTAGCAGCGGTACTTTTATCGGATAAAAAAATTCATTTAAAAAATATTCCTGATCTTCAAGACATTAAAACAATGATTAAACTTTTAGAAATGCTCGGGGTCACAGTTTCACGAGCTGGTAATATTACAACATTTGATGCCTCAACTCTAAATTCCCATGAAGCTACCTATGATCTCGTGAAAACTATGCGAGCATCTATTTTTGTTTTAGGTCCGTTGCTTGCTAGACTTGGTAAAGCGAAAGTTTCTCTCCCTGGTGGATGTGCCATCGGAACTCGTCCAATTGATATCCATTTAACTAACTTAGAAAAAATGGGATGCGAGATACATCTAACGGGCGGTTATGTTGAAGCATCTGTGGTAAAAATGAAGCCTACTCATTTACCGCTTTCGTTTCCATCGGTTGGTGCCACTGAAAACCTTATGATGGCCGCAGTATTTGCTGAGGGAGTAACTGTTATTGACAATGCAGCACTTGAACCAGAGATTGATGATTTGGCACATTTTATTAATGCTATGGGGGGAAAGGTTAAAGGTATTGGGACAAGAAAAATAGAAGTGACCGGAGTGAAAGAATTAAAAGAAGTTACCTACGAAGCGATCGGAGATAGAATTGAAGCAGCAACATATTTGATGGCAGCTCTTGCCACTGGCTCTGATGTTAGAATTGAAGGTGTTAACCCCAACCATTTAGAATTTGTCATTGAGCTTTTAAAAGAAATGGGTGGAAAGATCTCTTCTGGTGATAATTTTATTTATGCTGAAAAGAGTGTTTTGAAATCTTGCCATGTAGACACAGCGCCTTTTCCTGGATTTCCTACTGATGCTCAAGCTCAAATGATTGCACTGTGTACGCAAGTAAAAGGGGCTTCTGTTATTACTGAGCATATTTTTGAAAATCGTTTTATGCATGTACCAGAGTTGGTTCGCCTGGGTGCCAATATTGTTTTAAAAGGTAAATCAGCGTTTATTGAGGGAGAGCAAAAGTTAAGTGGAGCACCTATTATGTGTACAGATTTAAGGGCATCTGCAGCCCTAATTATTGCCGCTCTATGTGCGAACGGAACAACAGAAATCCAGCGCATTTATCACTTAGACCGTGGCTATGAGCGTTTAGTTGATAAGTTAGTGGGTCTTGGGGCAAAAGTAGAAAGAGTTAAATAGGGAGCATAAGCATGGAAAGTTGTATTTTTTGTAAAATTGTAAAAGGCGAAATTCCTTCAACAAAAGTTTATGAAGATGACAAGGTTTATGGTTTTGTTGATCTATATCCACAAGCTAAAATTCATTTACTATTTATTCATAAATCTCATACAAAAAATATTAATGAGATGGCACTTTCTCCTGAAGCTATTGGCGAAGTATTCACTGCAATTAAAATTTATAGCGAACAAGCAGGTTTGGATAAAAATGGTTTTAGGATAGTAACAAATTTAGGTCCAGAAGCAGGACAGACAGTTTTCCATACTCATTTTCATGTTTTAGGTGGAGAGCAATTAAAAAGATTTGGAGCATAAAAAACCCCTCATTGGTAAGAGGGGGTTTAAGCATTGAAAACTCCCAACGGTTATAGCAAACCGGAATTTGGGGGTAACTAATACGAACACATTTATAAAGAAGCAATTTTTCTCATTCTTAGTTCAACTTTATTAGCATATGTCGTTTTAAATTTTTTAGTTCTTGAGTGGTAACGAGCAAACCATCTTTCATCTTTATGTGCATACTTTGTTTTAAGATCATTTAAAATTTGACCCATTTTAATTAAAGCATAAGGCTCACTTTTCTTTAATTGTTGAATATCTAATTCACCTAATCCTAAACGTTTAAATTCAGCATTCCAAACTTTTGGATTAATTTGAACAAGAGATAAGTCTCCAGTTGAAGATACTTTGTGGTGTCTAAAATCACTTTCCGTATCAATTATTGATACGATGATTTTTGGATCAATATTGTATCTTTTAGAAGTGTAGTGGATAAGTTTTGCAATTTTGTTTGCATTTTCTTTTTCTAATGCAGGCTCTACTACATTAATCATTTTTTCAATTCTATTTTTTTCTACATGGGCCCAATCCGAAGCATTCATATTAACTGGTACTGCATTTAAAGATAGGCTCATTAAAATGATTGTTAAAAGTAATTTTGTTGTCCCCATAAAGTCCCCCGTTTGTCTTTTATTACTTCAAGAACGAGGCCAAAATCTAATGAGTAAGGTGCTGAATGCTTGAGTGAATGTTGATCAAATTTTAGGCACTGAAGAAGGTTTGAGCATCAAAATAAATACTTTCTAACAATTCCAATATCTTCTAATTTGTTAGCGATTACAAGGGGTTAAGCTACTCTGGCTCAGGGAAAATTATTGAGACAATTATATAGATCACAATCGCTAAACCGAGAAAAAGAATGAAGTCCATGTAGGCTCCTAACACTTAAACCTAACTAAGATAATTAAGATATATGGACTCGTATTAAAAAAAAGTTAATTATTATTCAAACCATCAATTAAAGAGGTGATAATTGCCTTTTGTAGGCGAGTAAGTTTATAAATTTTTGCCATTACTAAAATGGGAGATTTTTTTAGAGTTCCGGCCATGACAAGCTGGCCTTTTTCTTTATTATATTCAGTGATTTCGAGTGTGTGACTCATTTCTTTTTCGTAATTTTTATATACTAATTCGTCACCTTCATCTGGATTTTGTGGTTCAGGAATTCTTGTCCCTTTCACTTTTACTTTGATAAGGCGATTTTTTTCTCCGTCTTTTGTAGCCTTTATCATGTCATTGTAGACAATCGTTATTTCACTGGCTCCTAATTGTGAACGGAGTAAAAACCAAAATTCTTCAAAAAAACCAGTCCGATCATTTGGCCATAAATTATTTAAATGAGTTTTCGCTCTAAATAATTCTTCAACAGTGGTAATATTATTTTGTAAAACCCAAGGATCATGAAGTTTTTCGAATATCTTTGTTGCCTCTTCATAAGAGAGCTTTTCAAATTTTTCTACAGTAAGTGACATATCCTCGTTAGAGCGAATTGGATAAAACTTAGTTTCACTTTCAAGCTGATTGATTAAATCTTCAGATTTAAGATTGTTTAAATAGATCAAGCCTTGTAGGTTTTCTGAGCGGATTTCTTGAAAATCCATAATTTTGGAATTTGGATTTTTATTATCTTCAAATGTTTTGACTATCACTTGGTCTTCATTGCGCGTGACTGCCAACTTAAATGCCATTTTGCATTCCATAATTCTTCCCTAAATTGAGATCACATTAGCTTAAAAGTCTAGCGTATGACTCAAGCATTGGAAATACTTTTACAGGCCAAAATTACTGCTTCTTTATTAAAAATACGCAAAGGGTTAGAATTTTGATATGCGTCTATCTACAGGGATTCTTTTACTTATCGTGTATTTTCAGTGTCTGGGAGTATTTGCTCAGGATGAACGCTATTTTCGAGAATTGTTTTTAAAAAACTATCAAATCGATGAAGCTAAAGATGTCAAAAAAACCTACTTTTACACAGTGCCAACTCCCTTTTATACCATCGATATTAATCACGATGGGAAAAATGAGAGTTTTGTTTATTCCAAAAAAGAGAGTGAAGATTGGATAGATATTTTTGATCATGATAAAAATATTGTTTTTAAGTATAAATTTAATACAGTTGGTGCCAAAAGTAGATTGTATAAGATACGATTTTCAAATGTTGATAAGAATATTGGATTGGCAATTTTTTATTTTTATGAAGGCGTTGTGAATTATCATGAGCTTGATAGTAGCGCCCGTTTATATTTTTTAACTTTTAAACGTCAGGATTTTTCGCAATTTAAGATGATCCAAGGTCCGTATTTATTTGAAGAATTTAAAGGAATGAAAGGACACTATCATCAGAGAATAAAACAAGTAGAAGTGATGGATTTAAATAATGATAATCGAAACGAGATTATAATTAAGCATCATTTATACTCTGAAGTATATGCTATTAAAGAAAATGGTGATTTTTTAGTTTTTCCAACTCAGCTTAAAAGATTATAAGCCTAATTTCTTTTTTAAGATTTTATCATTTTTAATTTTTTTATAAATTATTTGAGCAATTTTAGAGTATCCTAGGTCGTTGTGATGAAAACTAGTAGGCCAAAAATGTGCCATAATATTATTATGGTTTTTATGATTTTCGTTTTTAAATTCAAGCATAAGATCAATTATTCTAATGTCGATTTGAGATAAAATGTCTTTTGCTAAATCATGGGTCACATTGGGATTGTTGTAATAATCCTTTCCTGAATCTGGGTGAACGATAAAAATCATTTCCATATTGCTTTTTAAAGACAATTGCTGAAATCGAGATAAAGTATCGATTATTTTTTTTCTAGCATCTTCACGTTGAAGACGATCATTTTCAGGAGACAGAAACAAGTAGTTGTAATTAATTACATCGTGAATAAAAAATCTGAAAACAAAACTCCCAGCATAAAGAGGCTCCCACCAAGGTGATTGTTTACCCCTTAAAAGATCTTTTGAATTAAATCGTTCTAATCCTCCTCGAACAATAAATTCATCAATGTCGACTGGATTGATTGCGATTAATAGCAGATCAGGTTTGTATTTTGTAAATTTCTCTTTTAATAAGATATATTGAAATGCTAAATCAGAACCTGATATTCCGGCATTTATCACGTTGATTTTTTTTGAGCTTTTAGCATGTAATAATTTATATAAAACATATGGCCATGGCGACTTAGCACTTGTAGCTCCAACGCCTTCAGTAAAAGAGTCACCTAAACATAAAATGCGATATTCATTTGCCGGTTTCTCTAACTTTATTTCTTCATTTACAATGCCTAGCGAGTTGGTTTTTCTAACATAATTAAATTTTTCAGTTTCGTATTGTATAGTTGAGGCAGGCAAATAAGTATAGTGACGGCCATAATCTTCTTGATGAAAAGATTCGTAGTAAGTGTCGCCATTTAGCTCATTGTAAACTAAGTGCTTCTTAAAAATAAATCGCAAGCTAAGATCAAAAACAAAAAAAGATAAGATGATCATCGAACTAAGAATAGAAATCGTAGTATTATGACGATTAAATAATGAATTTCTCTTAGCCAGGCATTGAATAAGAGAAATAACGCAGAGGAATATAATCATCCAAATCAGAATAGTCGTATAGATTGTAATACTTGAAAGGCCATTTTTACCATACATGGCCAGTTGATGGATAAGAAAGCCGGCTACAAATAAACTGCTCATTAATAAAAAATTCATCATATTCTAATTCTTTTCGCTTAAAATATTATTGTCTAGTCTAATATCGAGTAAATATATTTTTTTTGAAATAAGTAATAAGGGTGGACATCAAGCGGAAAAGAGAAAACAATTTTATAGGTATTTGAGCTTAAGGGGGCGGGCCGTAATGTATGTAACTAGGGCAATTTTTATAACATTCATCGCTTTAAGTACACAGCAAATATATATTATAAGCGAACGGGGTATTTCTGGGATTAGCATTATTAGCACAATCTGGCTTTGTCTCTTTCTAGTATGTGCAATTATGGCTTGCTTGAAGATATTAAAAGTAAGATTTAAAATTTCGTTGGAGAAATATAGTAACTTAAAGCTTTTAATTTGGGTAAGTGGTTTATTATTGTTATTAACAGAGTCGATTTTGCGCTACGGACTTAAATATAACCTAGTTTATAATGAAACGAATGGTGATTTTTATTATGAATCATTTTACCAAGAAGACTATGGTGATCATTATCTTTATTCAAAAAATTCTGCTACAGAGTATATAACCAACGAATTTCAATATTATCGTAAAACTAATTCTTTGGGGATAGTTAACGAGGAAGTGTCAGTTGAAAAAAGCGATAACGAATATAGAATACTTTGTCTAGGTGATTCATTTACTGAAGGGATTGGAGCTGTAAAAGAAATAGAATCTTATCCGCGAGTCTTAGAGCGATTGTTGAGAGAAAGATATGGCAGAAAGATTACAGTAATTAACTCAGGCATTGCGGGATCTGATCCTGTTTTTCAATTGAAAATCTTAAAGGATATTTTTTTAAGCTATAATCCTGATTTGGTTATTGTTGCTACAAATACTGTTGATATAGACGAGATAATGGTGCGTGGAGGAGAAGACCGATTTGATAAGAAGCGTTCGAGAAATGCATTGGCACCGTGGTGGGAGCCACTTTATGCCAGTAGCTTTATATATCGTTTTTTAATTCATAATGTTTTAAGGAAAAATTATTTATTTTTAAATTCACAAGAAGATTTTAACAAAAAAAAAGATGCGTTAATGCAAGTGAGTGAGGTCTTTGGTAGTTTCCATAAATTATCAATCGATAATAATTTTAAATTTATGACAGTATTTCACCCAAGTAGTGGTGAGGAAGTGAGGAACGGTCAATATTCAATCGATAATTTTGTTAATGAAGTTTCGATGAATAAAGATGTGATAAAAATAGATTTGCTAAATTATTACCAAACTGTGATGAAAATGAATGCACAAAATTACTTAGACTATTATTGGGAAAAAGATTTGCATCATAATAAAAAAGGTTACATTGCTTTTTCTCAGGCAGTTTTTGAAGAGATTAATAAAAAAAATCTAATTTCAAATTCTCTTGCGGAGACTGAGTGAAAATTATAAAAA
>CAYWBR010000025.1:33256-33879 GCA_964456675.1 uncultured Bacteriovorax sp.
CAGAGTTCTTAATTTGTATTCTTTTTTTTGGGGTTATTACTCCGATTGGAATATTGCTTAAGTTTGAAAAATATAAAAAAATTAGTAAAAATACATTTTTTATTAAAAGACAAAATCAAATAATTAATATGAAAAGATTGTTTTAGGAGCTTTCTGTGCGTGATTTTTGTTATGAACTTTTTATGTATTTTCGTGTTAGAAAGAAATATTGGCTTATTCCTATCGCGGTATTTTTATTAATTATTGCATTAATGATTATTGTCGGACCGGTAAGCGTAGTTGCTCCTTTTGTGTATACTATATTTTAAAAATGAAAGTTTTAGGTATTTCAGCATATTATCATGATTCATCGGTTGCCTTAATAGAAGACGGTAAAATACTTTACGCTGCTCAAGAAGAGCGTTTTTCAAGATTAAAGGGAGATAGTTCTTTCCCTTTAGAATCAATTAAAAACTTATTTAAGTTTACCAATTTATCTCCTGACAAAATAGATGCTATTGTTTTTTTTGAAAAACCTTTTTTAAAATTTGAGAGAATTTTAGAAACATATTTACAAAACTCACCACGAGGCTTTAAGTCGTTTAGGCAAGCAATTCCAATATGGCTAAAAAAAAAGATATTTA
>CAYWBR010000026.1:0-33459 GCA_964456675.1 uncultured Bacteriovorax sp.
CTCCGCCATTTTAAAGGGGCGCATTTTAAATACGCCCCAAATTTAGATTATTATTTCATTACACATTTAACTGATTCAACAGAGTAAGCGCCCCAGTCTTTGTTTTCGTGGTCGTATGAATCAGAATATGAAGATTCAATTTGGATAACATATTGATCAAATATGTTTTGATCCATTCTTTGTTCGCCAGTAAGAATTGTTGTAAATTTTTTATCAGTAATTCCTTGGTCTACGCGAATTTCTTCTACTTCAACAGACACAACTTCGAGGTTTCTAAATGATCCACACGCGTTGTCTAAAGCTTTTTCCATTAAATTTGCGTGACGTGTTTCGAGTTCAGAATGTTGAACGTTTGCAGAAAGAGAAAGAGACATGATTACTGACAGAGCTAAAACTAAAGATTTCATAAATACCCCTTATTTACACATGTTGTTATTATCGGCCTTGAACTCGATAGATAGCTTCTCTTCGTAATTGCGCCAGTTACTAAAGTCGCTATCTAAAACTTCAATTTCAATTTGGTTTAAGCTGTTACCGTTTTCATCTAAGTGCTGAATGCTCATTAAATAATAAATATCTGTGATACCCTGATCAATGCGCTCTTTTCGCTCTTCTATTTTGCTTAGGTTAAACACACCCTTTGCGAGACCAACTGTACAGCGAGACAATTGACCTTCAACATAGTTAGTAATTTCAATGTTTAGATCATTAGATGAGTTAAACACAATGCGCCCGCGCTCAACACCATTACCAGCAAAAGTATTAAGTGAAGTCGTAAGGATTAAAAATAGCGGTAAAAAAACATTTTTCACATTGGTTCCTCTTTTTGTTTGCGGCTTTTTATAATGAAGATAGAATTAGATAAAGTATTAAAATTTGCGACAATCGCAAAGGAGTATAGTCTTGGAGTCTTTTGGTCAGGCATTGGTTAGGATTCGGTTGAAACTTGGTTATAAGACAACAAAATCATTCTATAATTATTTAATATCTCGAGGACTAGAGTGCAATTATCAGCATTATGTTAAGATTGAAAAAAATTCTACAGCACCCTCAAATTCATTAGTCTCTCAAATTACGAAGTCACTTGATCGTGAATTAGCAACAAGCTTGGTGTTAAATTATTGCTCCAACATATTTCCGGGCTTTAGTTATCTCTTTAATGACAGAGAGACTACAGAGCTGGTTAATGAAAAAGAAAAGGATACGTGGAAAATTTCATCATCAAAAGAGCTTAGTGCTTTACAAGTTGCAACGCTGGCAAAAAGAAAAGAAAATTATTATTTGTTTCTCATTTTAACTTTATCAAGAATGCCCTTTGCTGTCACAGAGTTAAAAACGATGAGGTATTTTAATAAAGCGTTGAAAGATCTTCAGAGTTCAAAATTGATTATTTTAGAAAATGAAAAAATTCGAGCACGCGATACAGAATATCGATTTCCGAAAGAGCAAACATTACAAGAAACATATGCACTATTTGATTCCTGGGACGTAGAGTTTGCAACAGATTTCAATTTTCAAACATATTTAAACAAGATGATGACGCGAAGAATTTCCCCAAGATACCTGGGGGTCATTAATAAACACATTGAAGCGCTAACTGATTTGATAAGATTGTCAGATGAATCCGACAAGTCCTATAACACAGAAGTGCTACACATTCATATAAAACTTCAAAAAGGAGAGCTGCCAGGCTAAAACGTTACAGGTCTAAAGCAGCTAGAGATTACAGTGTAGCTTTTTTGGCACAAGTCTTCCCTGTTTTGTTTGTGAGGATCAATTGGGTGAAAAAATGTAATCATTAAAGTGGTTTCTTTGTTCTTTAAAAAATTCCAGAAATGATTACCAAACTCCATGTCGCCATACCAGAAAACGTGATCACGATTTTCTTTATTAATAGGTTTTTCGTCTAGTGATAGATAGTTTAAGCAAAATGGCAGAACCGATCTTTTACTGGCAATCGCCGCTTCAAAAAGTGGAAGTCTAAAGCGCAACAACGATTCGCCGTTGGTTGATGTGGCCTCTGGGAAAAATGTAACCGGAGAATCATCCCCAAGGGCATCAATTATTTCTTGAATTTCTTTTCTTAGGTTTTGTTTGTTTTTGCGGTCAACAAAAACACAACCCGCCATTTCGCACAAGAGACCAAGTCCAGGGGTTTTTTGCATCTCTTTGGAGGTGACAAACAGTGTCGGCTTAATTGAAGAAAGCGCAATAATGTCTACATAAGAAAGATGGTTTCCAACAAGAAGATAGCTCGCACTTAGATCAACGTGCTCATGATTGTCGATCAAAACATTTATATTAAATATTTTTGTTCCGAGCCAACAAAAGATTGAAACATTTTTTGCCAAAAAGAAATGGCGCTGTCTGCTCGAGAAGCACAAAAACGCCATTCCTAGTAGTGCCAGGATAAGATATAGCGAAATAAAAAAGACAAAAAAACATAACCTAAAAAAAGCTCTACAGTTGCGCATGTTGATCCATTTTAAAAATATCGTCTTTTAAACGATGGACTTATGTTGTTTAAGTCTAAAATGGTTAAAAAATCAAAACAACCAAATTCTTCATCAAAAGCTGGAAGCCCTGCGATTTTTGCTCCGGCCATTAAATAGCTTTTTAAAAGAGGCGGAACATCAAAGTTGTCGTCTTGAATTGAGTGCGGCTTGAAGGTAAAAGCATATTTATCAACAGGGAATACATTAATTTCATTATCAATATAGTTCTCGTTTTTTAGCCGGTAGTAAAGAGATTGTGCATCCGAAGCCTCTGTGGACATAAGACTTGAGCAGCCAAACAGATACCGAGAATTATATTTTTTTGCCATCAATCCAATACCCTTCCAGAGTAAATCAATAACTTGCCCGTTTCTGTGCATTGGACTGACAGAGGCTCTACCTAGTTCGAGTTTATTGCCAGAAAGTTTTAACAATCCTCCTAAAGAAAACTCAGATGATGAATAAAATTTTTTATTTTTTGTTGAAGAGATAAATCGGTATACGCCAACAATGTCATGATTTTTCTTGTCCTTTACAATCAAGTGGTCACAATAGCGATCAAATGAATCAAAGTCCAAGTGAACATCATCGACCGCACTGACTCCAAAAATTGAGAAACGAAATTTGAAAATATCAATCAATTCATCAAAAGTGCTAGGTTCGGTTAGAATATAATTAGCAGTTTCAAGGTATAAATCTACTTTTTCTCGAGCTCCATTAAACGGAAGAAGATTTGCTAGGTTTAAGGAGCTAATTGCTTCGCTCTGTAGGTTGCCCGCAAGATTGTAGGTCGTGTTCATTTTCCCTCCATGGTGAATGTGTCATTTTTTGCGTGTGAATGTATTCTAGGATTTTAAAAACTAATTCAGAGCGCGAAAAAACAGAGTCGACAAAAATAAATTCATCGTCCCGGTGCATACCTGCCCCGATAGGACCAAGCCCATCAATGGTTAGGTTGTATTTAGTACTCATGTGAGAAATGTCCGCGGCTCCCCACGAGTGATCCAAAAAAAGGTCGTTATTTTTTGAAACAGATCGCAAAAGTGACTCGACTGCAGAATAATAGGATTTTAAATTAGTTTTTTCTTCCATGGTCGGGCAATCGTCAGTTATTTCAAATGTAGACAGGGCTGATTTGTTGGTAAGCTCACAAGAAAAAGTGTCGAACGATAAAATATTAACAATTTCGTCATGGGCAAGAATACAGTCGTGATTATTTTCAAATCGCAAATCCAGTTTTATGGATGTTTCCTCTGGCACGGTGTTGTAAAGATCACTTGAAGTAGAAATGGAGTTTAAATTTAAGCGAACGTTATTTAATGTACGAGATAGATTAATTATTTTTTCAGATTTTATTATTGATTCATGTAATGAATTTAGCTTTGGAATATTTATTCGCCCAGAGTGCGCTTGAATTCCTTTGGTGATGATGTGGTACCAGCGATTTCCAGATCTCGATTTGATTAAATTTCCATTTGAAAGTGCCGGTTCTAGGCCAAGAACTACCGTCGATCTTTCTCCTATTTCTTTAAGTTGTTGGTGAAATCCGATGGAGCCAATTTCCTCGTTGGGTGAAACAATAAAATTAATCTCTATATCTGATGTTAAATATTTCTCGAAAAACTTACTTAAAGCCAAAAGTCCAACTAGTATACCCCCTTTATTATCAGCACAGCCTGTCCCTAAAACTCGTTCATCTGTTTTTTGATATAAACACCTCAGGGAAAGTGCCGTATCTGCATGGCAAATAAATGAAACAACCATCTTGTTTGTGTTGGATGATTTTTTTTGGCCATGTAAAAGAAAATCGTGTGGATTTACAGTGCTTTTAATCCAATTTATGTCGAAATCCATGCAGATCAATTCATCCGCGATTAAGCCTTGTACTTCTTTTACGCCAAGCTTATTGCTTGTTTGAGAATCGATATTGATAAATGACTTTAAGAGAAACAAACTTTTAATTTTATCCATAGAAATATTTAAGCAATTTAAACAAGCTTTTAGTTCCAAGTTTTTAAAAGGATTTGGTTAGGAAAATGTCAGGTGACGCGGTGAGTATTGGGTAAATATCTTAAGTTCTTTGCCAAACAATGAAGTATCACATAAAATCCCAAGCGGTAGTCAGTGCGGCAAAGGTACGTGCAGTGAACCCCGCTAGGTCCGGAAGGAAGCAACGGTGTCTGTCTCTGCTTTGTGTTGTCTCTGGCTACTTCTTAGATAAGTGTTCTCCTATTTGGCCTTTAAATTTCATTTACTATCCCTACCCTTTTCATTACCTTTAATAGATAATTTTTCATTCGGTAATTTAACATTGTTTAGGTAGAAAATGGCATATTTGGTCTTGGCCAGAAAATGGCGTCCAAAAAAATATTCAGAAGTAGTTGGTCAGGGGCATATTACCAAATCAATTCAAAATGCTTTAAAGGCAGGAAAGGTTGGCCATGCATACCTAATGGTTGGTACCCGTGGAGTTGGAAAAACTTCAGTTGCAAGATTATTTGCGAGATCTCTACGCTGTGAAAATTTAACAGCGACACAAGATTCATGCGGACAATGTTCTGGTTGCAGAGAATTTGACACTGACAATTCCATGAATGTCATTGAAATTGATGGTGCTTCAAATAACTCAGTCGATAATATTCGAGAACTGGTTTCCAATGTTCAGTTCTTGCCAACAAGTGGCGATAAAAAAGTTTATATAATCGATGAAGTGCACATGTTATCAAACAGTGCGTTTAATGCGCTTTTAAAAACATTGGAAGAACCTCCCAAGCATGTTGTTTTCATATTGGCCACAACAGAGGCACAAAAACTATTGGGTACGGTTCTTTCACGTTGTCAGAGATTTGATTTTAAAAATGTGAGTTCGGAAGATTTACAAAATCATATTGCTGAAATTTGTAAAATAGAAAATATCATGGCCAATGCTTTTCACTTAAAAAATATTGCAAAACTTGGCCGTGGTTCAGTAAGAGACACACTCTCTTTATTGGATCAATGTCTTGCCTACAGTGTCGACAATATAATTACAGATGAAGTCCTATCAAAATCACTTGGCGTTGTGTCTGTTGAACACGTAGAAGAGCTATTAAAGGCAATTTATCATGGTAAGCAAGACATGGTAAAAAATGCGTACAGAAAGCTTATAGGTGACAACATTCCATTAAAAAATATTCTTGAATCGATTCTAGATGAGATCTTTATACATTTGGAACAATTTGAAAATCGACCAAGTTACGCTGAAATTCTTTCAAAAGTTGAAATTGTGTGGATTTTTGAAACATTAGCAAGAGAGACAGAGTGGTGTTTTAATACACTGTTGCCTGAAAAAATTGTTGAAGTTATTTTATATAAAATTACATTAAGGAGAGAATTTTTTAATCAGCCCACGATGGCTCAAGAAAAAAAAACTGAATTAAAAGCAGAATTAAAAATAGCGCCTAAAGCTGAACAAAAAGTTGAGTCAAAGGTTGAAAAAAATTCTGAATTGGAAGTTGAGAGCGAAGAAAAACGTCCAGTATTAAGTGCTTCATATGCAGAAAAAACCTGGGATAATTTTTTAAAGTTTTTAACAAGCAAAGCACCCGCGACAGCTTCAAACCTGGAGCAGGGAAATCTTGTGTCTCCTCTTTTTTATGATAACCAAACAGTTCGGCTTGAAGTAGGTTTTAGCATCGCGGGAAAAGTATTTTTTGACTATTTGAACGATCAAGAAATAACTAAAAAAATTCAAAGTCACATTTCAGCTTTTTTTGAAGTTTCTATAGAGGATGCGCAGGTTCGGTTTGTGTTATTAGATAAAGATGTCGATTTCAAATCAACCGCAGATATACGAGAGCAAAATGAAAAGCTCGATGAAGACGTGAAAGTTAACAGTTTTAAAACAAATCCACTGCTATTAAAGGCAGAACAAATGTTTAACTCAAAAATCGATAAAGTGATAATCGAAAAAAAGAAATAAGGAGCATCGATATGAAAGGTATTCAAAATTTAATGAAACAAGCACAGCAAATGCAGCAGAAGATTTCAACACTTCAAAAAGAACTAGAAACAAGAGAATTAGAAACATCATCTGGCGGTGGGATGATAAAAATTAAAATCAATGGCAAACAACAAATTTTGGCGATTACAATTAATAAAGAATGTGTAGATCCAAACGATGTGGCATCTTTAGAAGAACTTATGAAAACTGCAGTTAACCAAGCCATTAAAGAAAGCCAGGATATGGTATCTGGAGCTATGTCAAAAGTTACGGGCGGGTTAAATATTCCAGGATTGTTCTAATAAATGGAATTACCTGAAAAAATCCAAAAGACAGTTCATATGTTTTCACGATTACCAGGCGTAGGCGAAAAAACAGCAATACGCCAAACGCTACATATGACCAATTGGAAAAAAGAAGAATTATTGCATTTTAGTGATGCCTTAAGAGCTTTAAGCGAAGTGAAGCATTGTGAAAAATGTGGAATGTTTTCAGACGATAAACTCTGTTTAATTTGTTCAAATCCTAGAAGAAATGAAAGCACCACACTGTGCATTGTTGAATCAATTACAGATTGTTTGGCCATTGAAAGAAGCGGAACTTTTAAAGGTAGGTTTCACATTCTTTTTGGTGTTTTAAATCCACTGTTAGGAATTGGCCCTGAAGAGTTGAGGCTTGATCAATTAAAAACAAGAATTTTACAAGAAGGTATAAGAGAAGTTATTTTGGCAGTCAATCCTTCCGTGGAAGGTGATGCTACCTGCTCATATATAAAACAATTGTTGCCTGAAACTGTTCTTGTTGAACGCATTGGTTTTGGGATTCCAATGGGTGGAAGCTTAGAGTACGTGGATGCGCTAACGATCTCGAAGGCCATGGAAAATAGAAGGCATTTATAAATGAAATTAGCTGAGTTTCCAAAATTAATAGAGCAATTTTTCGTTTCGCTTGAAATCGACCAGCGTCTCAATCGCTTTTCGTTTTTTCTAATAAGACAAGATGGTGTTATTTTATATCAAAATAAAAAAAATCTAAAAATCAACGCTCATTCTGTCGGCGCTCTTCTTGGTGGAGTTTGGCAAGCCTCTAGTGCTTTAACAGAATTTATCCCAGGAAAAAAACGAGAGCTAGAATTTCGTTTAAGCTTTGATACGTCTTCAGAGGGAATATATATCGTGCCTGTTGATTTTGAAGCTGAAAAACTTTATCTAGGTCTAATATACTATGATGAGGTTAACCCTGGATTGTTAAAATCAAAGATGCGTGATATCGGCTCTAGTCTGTCACAGTATTTAAATATGGAAAGATCAAGTCAGGTCGTAAGCACCAAAGAAACTGTAACCAAAGCAGATAATACGCTTTTTAGTAATATTACCGATGATGAAATTGATCATATCTTTTCTTTCGCTAAAAATTAGGATTTTTATATGTCTTTTGTGAACTATGTAACTAAAGAAGTGAATTGTAAGATTGTATACTATGGGCCAGGACTTGGTGGAAAAACAACAAATATCCAATACGTCTATCAAAAAACCAGTGGGGATAACAGGGGTAATATGATTGCTCTCAACACAGAGAACGAGAGAACGTTGTTTTTTGACTTTCTTCCCTTGGAGTTAGGTGAAATCCGTGGCTTCAAGACAAGGTTCCATCTTTATACTGTTCCCGGCCAAGTTTTTTATGAAGCTTCTAGAAAGTTGATCCTTCGAGGAGTGGACGGGATTGTTTTTGTTGCAGATTCTCAAGTGGAAAAAATGGAAGCTAATCTTGAAAGTTTAAAGTCTTTAGAAAAAAACCTAATAGAACAAGGTTATGACATTGAAAAAATGCCAATAGTAATGCAATGGAATAAGAGAGACCTACCAAATGTGAGTTCAGTTAAAGATTTAAGTCAGGCTCTCAATAAATGGAAATCTCCTGAGTTTGAAGCTGTTGCGGTAAAGGGACAAGGGGTATTTGATACCTTGAAGATGATTTCTAAGTTAGTTCTAATGAATTTAAAAGGTGGGTTAAATTAGTTTTTTATAAAGTAAAAATACAAGATGTGCTTCTAAGAGAGCTTCTTGATTATAGAAACTTGATCTTGTGCCGACTAAGTGATGTCCTTCTAGTACACCAAGATTTATTCCCTTAAAATAAGTAGGAAATTGTGCACGATCAGTGTCAACAACACCATCGTTGGATTTGCGAGACATAAAAATGGCCTTAGTCAAAATCATCCAAAGATGACTTTGATACCACTTTGACTCAAGGGCAATTGCCGTATAAAAAGCGTTTTGAGGTAGTTTTTTATGATTCGCACGAAACCAATTTGTACGAAAGTCAGCATCTAGTGATTTTTTAAACTCTAAGGCCATTGGAATAAGTTTACTATTTTTAATAAATTTATTTACAGCAAGTGAGGAGGCGTTAACTGCACGAATAACTTTGTGGTTAACATGTTCACTGCCCAATATTGGACAAGCGATTAATGAAGCTCCAATAACTTTCTCGTGCAATTCGGGACTTGATTGTAAAAAGTGTAACGTATCTAGTCCGCCTTTAGAAAAAGATATAAGCCAAAGCTTTTCGTTGGAATTTTGAGAACAATAGTCTAATAATTCAGTTTTGATTATTTTTGAATTAATCTTTGAGTCTTTAACCCCACTAACATTTATACTAATATTTTTAATTTTATAGTGTTCATATAAATAATCAGCGCCGCGCTGAAAAGCAGGAGTAGAGAAAATCTCATTGAGAACACCAGAAACTAAAACAATCGTTATATTTTGAAAATCACCCGAATAATTAAATACCTGTGCCGAGTTTAGATTAAAATGCGAATACATTAATTCTTGATAAATAATTTCCAAAATTTCGCTGTCTTTAACTTGGAGACTTTTGGGAATTTTAGATTTGTTCCTTAGCGCGGTTAAAATCAGCCGAGAGCGATCATTTCGTAAATTTTCGTTATGGTAGGTTTTAACGTCAAGATATGATTTTAAATATTTAAGGCTTGATCGACTTATCCATATCGAAGAGTTAGTAATTGTTTTTGAAAGTGATATAAATTTTTTAGTTCGAGAGCGAAATTTTTTATTGGTTAATGTTTCAGAAAGTTCGTGTTTAACAACACGACTGGCATACAGAAGGTCTCTTTTGTGTTTGTTGAGCCTTGACGTGTAATTGTAAATTTGACTTTGTCTATCATTCAAAATCATTGTAAAATTATTGCATCTTTCAAATCTTAACGTCAATAAAGGAGTCTATTGTGCAAAATTCAAAAATAGGAGTCATCGGCGGCAGTGGAATATATAAACTCGATGGCATTGAAATTGTAAAAGAGCACAAAATAACAACGCCTTATGGACAACCATCATCAGAAATCATTGAAGCAACAATAGCGGGGGGAACATTTTTCTTTATACCTAGACATGGAAAAAATCACACACTAACACCTTCAGAAGTTAATTACCGTGCAAATATTTTTGCACTAAAGTCTCTAGGTGTGGAGTATATTGTGTCTGTTTCGGCCGTAGGCTCGCTAAAGGAAGAGTATCCACCAACAACATTTGTTTTGGTCGATCAATTTATTGATTGGACCAAGGGACTTAGGGAAAGAACATTTTTCAACAATGGATTTGTTGCCCACGTTTCAACAGCAGAACCTGTCGAAAAAAAGCTACAATCAATTTTAGTTAATGCCTGCAAGGAAGTGGGAGTAAAACACGGAGTTGGTGGGTCATATATTTGTATAGAGGGTCCTCAGTTTTCGTCAAAAGCTGAATCAAATATCTATCGAAGCTTTGGTGCATCAGTTATTGGTATGACAAACGTACCAGAAGCATATTTGGCAAAAGAAGCTGGTATTGCATATGCAACTATTGCCATGGTTACTGATTATGATTGTTGGAAAGAAGAACATTGTGAACTTTCCGAGATCATGAAAGTAATGAAAACAAATAACTTAAATGCACAAAAGGTGTTGATGAAAGTAATTCCAGAACTTCATAAAAACCCATTTGCATTTAATAAAGAAAATACTTATGCAGTTTTGACCAAACCGGAACACATGTCATCAGAACAAAAGCATATTCTTGAAGTGTTGATAAAATAATGGAGTACACATCTCACTACTCTGTTTTAAAAAAAGAGTGCATCAGTTTTTTAACCGAAAATCAGGATACTTCAAAAGATTCCTACTATGCCGATTTAACTTTTGGTGGCGGTGGGCACACGTTTGCTTTAAAGAATACTTCTCCAAAGGCATATGTTTACTCCTGCGATCAAGATCCCGATGCACTAAAAAATGGAGAAGCAAGAATTCAAAAAGAAGGCAATCAGAGGGTTAAGCTGTTTGATACAAACTTTGTTCATTTCCCTGAAATAGCAGCGAAAGAACTTGGCCATGTTTTAAGTTTAGGAGGATTTGATGGGATCCTTCTAGATCTCGGTGTTTCCTCGCACCATTTCGATGAAGCCACAAGAGGATTTTCATATCGTTTCGATGGTCCTCTAGACATGCGAATGGATTACGATAATGCCCAAATTTTATCAGCGAGTGAAATCCTGGAAAGATATCCAGAAAAAGAATTAGAACGAATTTTTAGAGATTATGGTGAAGAAAGATATTCAAAGAGAATTGCTAAAAAAATTTGTGAAACTAGAGAGAAAGAACCAATTAAAACGACAAAGCAATTAGAAAATTTAGTTTTCCATTGTTACCCGAAAGAGGATCGACATGGAAAAACCAACCCTTCAACACGGGTATTTCAAGCCCTAAGAATTGAAGTAAATCAGGAGCTTGAAGTAATAACCCAAGTTATTGGTCAGCTATTTCCTCTTTTGAAAACAGGTGGTCGACTTGCGGTGATAAGTTTTCATTCACTCGAAGATAGAATTGTTAAAAATGAATTTAAAAAGCTTACCAATCAAAATGGACTATTTGGAGAGCTTTTAACAAAAAAGCCAATTTTACCAAGTCCACAAGAAATTTTAGAGAATTCTCGTTCAAGAAGTGCTAAACTAAGAGTAATAGAAAGAGTTCAGGCGCTTAAAGAAAAGAATAAGTATAAGCACCTGGCTTCAAAGAATCAGGATTCAGATTCAGTGGATTCAAGTGAGTTTGATGATGATTAAGATTTTTATTAGATAGTGCCAATAAGCAATGGAGGGCGTATGGCAACGACGAGAAGGTCTACAGGTTCGAAGGCTGTAAAAAATTCTAATTTTTCTGAACTGCTAATCAAAATTAAAGCAATTATTTTTTCAACTCAGGGTTTTCCCATATTCATAGCCTTTACCACGCTCGCCGTTTTATTCGTTGTTTTTCGAATGAAAAATGTTGAAATGGACTATAAGATTTCAAAGGCAAATAAAGAAATTGAAAAAGTCGTTTTAGACAATAAAGAATTAAAAGCAAAAAAAGCACGACTACTTTCAGCAGAAAAGTTGCGCGTTTTGGCCGATCGGCACAACCTGACTCAGCCAAAACAAAACCAAATAATAGTTATTCAATAATATGGAAAATAAAATTTTAAAAAATAGAATTATATTTGTCTTTACGTGCTTTTGCTTTTTCTTCTTAGTTGTTATCGGAAAAGCATTTAAGGTTCAATTAATTGATGCATCGGAATTAATTGCCAGATCAAATTCACAGTTTTTACGGTCGGCTACAGTATATCCAAAACGTGGCAACATCTATGACCGTGACGGAAACCCGCTTGCTCTAAATATTCAAACCTACTCTATATTCACAATCCCTCGTTATACAGAGGGAGATAAAAAAGTATTTAAAAATCTTTCCAAGATAGTGCCAGAGTTAACTTATCAAAAAATTTTAGGAACAGTTAAGAAAAGAAAAAAATTTACTTGGCTAGCAAGAAAACTGCGACTATCAAAAGAACAAGTTGAAGAAATTAAAAAACTAAAAGGTGTTTTTATTGAAGGAGTGCCTGAAAGAATCTATCCAAACCATGAACTGGCATCACAGGTTGTTGGTTTTGTCGGTTTAGACAACAAAGGGTTGGCCGGTCTAGAGTATATGTTTGATGAGCAATTAAAAGGTCAACCAACAACGCTTAAATATGTTATTGACAACAAAGGGCGTCCAATTAAGTTCGAGTCACACCACGATGTAACAGCACAAGCAAAAGACATCTTCCTAACAATTGATAATGAAATCCAATCAATTGCTGAAAAACATTTAAAAGATGCGGTTATTAAGCATAATGCAGACAAAGGGGGGGTTGGAGTAATGGATGCCAGTACTGGTGAAATATTGGCCATGGCAAACTATCCAACATTTGATCCTAACAATGTAAAAGCTTCCAGTGCGGAAGCAAGAAAATTGTCGTATGCAATCGACCCATTTGAGCCAGGGTCTAGTTTTAAAATATTTACAGTTGCCTCTGCACTTGAACACAAGGTGGCAAAGAAAGATTCAACATATTTTTGTGAACAAGGAAAAATAAAAATTGATGGCCACTGGGTTTCAGAGGCTGAGTCACACGAAAAATTTGAATGGCTATCAGTTGCTGACATTTTGCGATATTCCTCAAATGTTGGAACAACTAAAATTGCTTTTGATTTAAAATTTCCAAAATTTAAAGAAACGCTAAAGTCTCTGAACATTGGTGAGAAAACAGGAATTGAGGTTCCAGGTGAATCACGCGGAATTTTTACAGAGGCTTCTAACGTAACACCGCTTTCTCTTTCAAACATGAGCTTTGGTCAAGGTGTTGCCGTAACTGGTGTGCAAATGTTATCAGCAATGGCGGCAATCGCGAATGGTGGGTATTATATTCAACCAACGCTAATAAAATATTATGATGAAAAAGTTGATACCAATAATCGTAAAGCGCGTAGAGTGTTTTCAGAAAACACGTCGAAAGACATGACAGACATGCTGGTAAATGCGGTTGAAAAAGGAACAGGTACAAATGCACAAATCCCGTTTTTTAAAATAGCTGGCAAAACAGCAACAGCACAAAGAGTTGATAGCGGCGGTGGTTATCGTGGTTACGTCTCAGGATTTGTCGGGTTTCCAGTAAACGTCGAAAGAAAATTTGTTGTATTTGTGTATGTCGATAATCCAAAAAGTGGTGGCTACTATGGAAATTTAGTAGCAGCGCCAGTATTTAAAAGTATCACAGAGTATTTATTGTATAAAAATAAAGACGTAACAAAGCTAGCTGATAAAGAAATGAAAAAGGATGAAATAGAAAAAATTACATTTGATCAAGTGCAGGTGAAAGATGCTTCAACGCGAATTCTTAATGGAAACTCGGTTCCAAACTTTATTGGTTTGGATAAAATTTCAACAATTAAGCTCGGATCAAAGCTTAATCTTCAGCTGACACATAAAGGAATGGGCGTTGTAAGATTTCAAGAACCAGCACCGGGTACTGAAATATCAGATGATTTAATTATAAAATTGGACTATTCTCCACCAAATTATGAATAAAAAAGAATTATTAGAACTTATTAAAGATTACACGACATCAACCACAAAGATCTCTGATCTAGATGTAGAAATCACGTCGTTGACAACCAATATGCAAGTGTCAAAACCCAATGAGGCAGTGTTTTACCGCTTAGGACCAAGTGATCGCGACCGCGAAGCTTTTTATCAGCGCTTAACCAAGGCCAATCCTGGATTGATTATACTTTCAAGTGGCGCCGAGGATTTTAATAATGAAAATATAGTCTATGTTCCCTTTGAAAAATTTTTAGAAGTCCAAAAAATACTTTTAGATAAGTTATTTCCATTTCACGGCAAAATGAAATTTGTAGGAATAACGGGTACCAATGGTAAAACGACAACGTCAAATCTCGCTATGCAAATCTCTTCACTTTTTGGAAAACCAGCTATCTCTGTAGGTACTATTGGAATTTTTGATTCAAATGGAGAGATTGTTCAAGACTTAGATGCAACAACGCCTTCATATGTTGAAATTAGAAAAATTCTTCATCAATACCAAGAGAAATATTCAGCATGTTTTATGGAAATTTCTTCTCACGCGCTAATGCAAAATAGACTAAATGAGTTAAGGCTTGATGCCATTGCGTGGACAAGTTTTAGTCAAGATCATTTAGATTATCACAAAACAATGGAAGAGTACTTTAAGGCAAAAACACTTATCGCCACAAAGTTTGCCAAAGCTAATGCTGAACTAATAGTGCCGCACTTTGAAAAGACACTTATTGAAAAATTACATAATAATTTTGCCACAATTAAATTGCAAATATCTAAGTCACTAAAAGATAGAGGGTACACATCATTACCCTTATTTTATAGACCAGAATACAACCAGAGTAATTTAGAACTGGCGATTGAGCTCAATGAAAAAATATGGGGACAATCTGTGCAGCTCGATCTTAATAAAATACGAACACCAAAAGGTCGCTTTTCGATTGTAGAAATTAATGAAAATGCATTTGCAATTGTGGACTACGCACATACACCAGATGCACTTACAAATATTGGAATTGCTGTAAAATCAGCTTTCCCGAATCACCAAATAACTACTGTTTTTGGATGTGGTGGAGATCGCGATAGAACAAAAAGACCTAAAATGGGACAAGCTGTTTGTGAGTTCTCAGATAAGGTAATTGTGACATCGGACAATCCTCGCTATGAAAATCCTGAACGAATTATAAAAGACATTCTTCCTGGAATTAATCGTGATCACTTCGTGATAAGCGATAGAGAAAAGGCGATTAAGAAAGCGGTAGAAGAAATTGGCGAAAATGAGATTATCTTAATTGCGGGAAAGGGACATGAAGAATATCAAGAAATTGATGGAGTAAAGAATCCTTTTTCTGATTTTGAACTTGTTAATAAGTATAAAAAATAAAGATATGCTAAAGTGTGCCTGGCACCTTTTAAGAGGATTGCATGATTCTTAAAGAAACATTAAAGGGAATTAATGTTCGTTATAACTTTTTTGGTGCTGATTTAAAAAAATCATTTAGAGTTTCAACAGATTCAAGAACAATTCAAGATGGTGATATGTTCGTGGCGCTTGTTGGTGATAAATTTGATGGTTTTAGTTATGCCGAAGAAGTCATTAAAAAAGGTGCAGTTGCGATTGTCTACGAGCATCGACCAGATAGATCTATAAAAACATTATTGAATTTATATCCAGATGTAGCGTTTATTGAAACGGATAATACATTAACTTTTCTTCAAGAGCTTTCAAGAGAGCACAAAAGGGCCTGGGAAGCATTAGGTGGTAAAACTACGATTGCCTTAACTGGATCTAATGGAAAAACAACACATAAAGAAATGCTAAAATTTATTCTTTCTAGTGTGTTTCCTGGAAAGGTGCATGCGACGAAAGGAAATTTAAACAATCATATAGGGGTACCATTAACGTTATTTGAATTATCGAGTGATCATGATATCGCCATTGTTGAAATGGGAATGAATCATCGATATGAAATTCTCCCATTATGTGAAATTGCTGAACCAAAAAGTGGTCTCATAACAAATATTGGACAAGCCCATATTGGATTTCTGGGGTCTATGGAAAATATTTATTTCGAAAAAACTGATCTTTATCGTTATATTATGAAAGCAACAAAGGGCATGGGAAATTTTGTTGTAAATGCCGATGATAAATATTTAGCAATGCTTGGGCCAGATTCAGGTTTATTAACTTTTTCTGAGTCTGATGTTGGGAATATTAGGGTAGAATTTAAAGAGCAAAAGATTAAGTTTAATTTTAGAGGAAAAGTTGTAGAGATAAAAAATCAAAAAATTCTTGAGAGTTATAATTTGAGAAATCTGTGTGCTGCAACGTTGCTTTCTTTGAAAGTTTTCCCTGAAAAACTTGAAAAAATAATTGAGGCAAGCTCTAACTATGAGCAGCCTTCAATGAATCGATCAGAGTGGATCGGTAATGTATTTTTGGACGCCTATAATGCCAATCCTTCATCGATGAAAACATCGATTGATTCATTTGTAAAAATCATGGAAGAAAAAAATGTTTCATTAGATGAATGTTTTTTTGTTATGGGAGACATGAATGAGTTGGGCGATTATGCAGAAAAATTTCATTCAGAGATGGCCAAATATGTTGAAGATATTGGACTTAAAAATGTTGTTTTTATTGGGCGCTATAAAGAATATTATTTAAAGGGATATCCACAAGCTCTTGGTGGTTATACAGATAAGGAAGGTTTATTAAAAAATTTTCCAGATTTTAAATCTAAGTACAGATGGATTTTTATAAAGGGCAGCAGATCAGTTAAATTAGAAAATCTTTTATCATAGGAAATTAAAATGTTGTACCATGTGCTTTATCCACTAAGTGGTGACTTAAAATTTTTAAATCTTTTTAAGTATATTACTTTTCGTTCTTTCATTGCTTTTTTAATAGCGACAATTGTTTCAATTGTGTGGGGTAAAATCTTTATTGATTTTATGAAAAAGAAGCAATTTGGCCAAATAATTAGAGATGATGGTCCAGAGTCTCATTTTAAAAAACGTGGAACACCAACAATGGGTGGGGTCTTTCTTTTGGGAAGCTTATTTATAACAATTGCTTTGTGTGGAAACTTTTTTTCAATACCCTTACTTGTGACACTTGGCGTAACTGTCTCCTATTTTTTATTAGGCTTGCGTGATGATTATTTAAAGGTTCTAAAAAAAGATACTAAGGGTGTTAGTGCAAAGGGAAAATTAGTTTGGCAGTTTTTAACTGCCGTAGCGGCAATGTGGATTCTTGTTGAGTATCGAATTATTGACACTAATGTTTATTTCCCCTTCCTAAAAAATCCGATAGTTGATTTGGGTCATTACTATATATTATTTGGCGCATTGGTAATTATTGGCTCTTCGAATGCGGTAAATTTAACAGATGGGTTAGACGGATTGGCCATTGGTCCAATTATGATTAGTGCAGCAACGTTGGGCTTGATTACTTATGTTGCCGGGCACAAGGAGTTTTCGACATATTTATATATTCCATACATAGAGAATTTAGGTGAGTTAACTGTATTAACTTCGGCAGTTATTGGTGCAGGAATTGGGTTTTTGTGGTACAACTCGTATCCAGCTCAAATCTTTATGGGAGATGTCGGATCGCTTTCACTTGGTGGAACTTTGGGGACGATAGCAGTACTAGCACGTTCTGAATTTCTCTTTGTGATAATTGGCGGAATTTTTGTTATTGAAGCACTTTCAGTAATAATACAAGTGGCATCATTTAAAACACGAGGTGTTCGTGTTTTTAAAATGGCTCCGATCCATCACCATTTTGAGAAAGTAGGCTGGCCAGAGACGAAAGTAACAATTCGTTTTTGGATCATCAGCATTTGTCTGGCGATCTTAGCGCTATCGACACTTAAAACGAGGTAATAAATGGAAATGGATCGTTTTCGCGGAAAAAAAATTCTCATTGTAGGAATTGGTAGAACTGGTTTTTCATTGATTAATTTTTTTAATAAGCTTGAGTGTGAAGTTAGAGTAACAGATATTAAGCCGATCTTTGATCTCAATAAAGCCGTTAAAAAACTTAAGAAAATTGAACCGACGCCAGAAATGACTTTTGGCGAGCATAAAGATGAAGATTTTCTCGAAGCAGACGTTATAGTTTATTCTTCTGCAGTAAACCCTTCTCTTCCCCAATTAGAACTTGCTCGCCAAAATGGTAAAGAAGTTTATTCAGACTTCGCACTTGCTTACAAACTTTGCAAAAAACCAATCATTGCAGTTTGTGGAACTCATGGTAGAACTTCGATTGCATCAATGGTTGGATTCACGTTAAAAATAGACGGTAAAAATGTATTTGTAGGTGGCACGACAGAAATGCCATTTATCGAATATTGCATGCTTCAGAACATAGATGAAATTGATTACTGCGTAGTTGAAGTTTCTGCTGTTCAAATGAAATCGCTGCATGATTTTCATCCAAAAGTTGTGGTATTTCCAAATATTGGTGAAGCCTATTCAAAGCAACATTTCAATTCGTTAAGCGAATATGTGGAAACGAAACTTTCAGTGGTTAAGCGCCTGTCGCCAGATGATATCTTGGTTGTGAACTATGACTCATTGGCAAACAATAACTTTTTTAGAAATGCTCACTGCCAAACTTTTTGGTATTCAAGAAGATCGTTTGTAACAATGGGAGTGCTTGGAGAAATTCAAGGAACGCATTTCCATGATAGAAGGATTCATTCGAACATTAACTTTCATTCAGAATTTGTTGTGTCGAAAATGAGAATTGTCGGACAAAACAATCGTGAAAACTTACTTGCAGCAATCACAGTATGTAAGGCCCTTGAAGTTTCAGATAAAGCAATTCAAACATGTATTGAAAAATTTCCAGGAATTCCTCACCGTATTGAATATGTGATGGAGAAAAATGGAGTATGTTTTTACAATGACTCAAAAGCTGAGACAATGGAAGAGCTTATTCGCTCTCTAAAATCATTTAAAGAGCCGGTTATTTTAATAGCGGGCGGAAAAGATAACGAAGAGTTGGATTTTGATCCGTATGTGAAAGACGTTAAAGATTATTCAAGAGTCATTGTACTTGTTGGTGAGTGTAAAGAGCGTTTAAACAGGTCAATTGGAGAAGGCGTGCAAACTTATATTGTAGGATCTTTTGAAGAATCGGTATTGTTTGCGTACCAAAAATCTAGAACTGGCGACACCATTTTATTGTCACCAGGAAACTCGTCAACAGACTTTTTCCGTGACTACGAAGAGCGCGGAAATTATTTTAAAAAATTAGTATATCAATTATAAAAATTAAAAGGAGCTTTTGGGCTCCTTTTTTTTGGCCCTTAATACCCGATTAAAAAAATTAACTAATAAAAAATTTCTTGAACAGTGCAGATTTTTCTCTATTTCCTAGTTTTCTGCTAGAATAAACCTATATAAGGTGGAAAATGGAACAAGTGCAAGAAATAGATAAAATTACTAAGCAACTTCTTACAGTAGTCGCGATCATCATTACTATTGGGTTAGTAATGATTTATTCATCAAGCTTTATTCTCTCAACAGAGCTTTATCAAAATTCATATCATTATATATTAAGGCAGCTCGTGTATTTGGTAATGGGAATTGCCACTGCAATCATTGTTGCCAAAACAAAGTATTCTTTTTGGTATCGTTATGGTTACTACATCAATATTGCTGCTACTTTAATTGTTGCTCTAACTATCGTGAAAGGTCTCGGTAATAATGTTAAAGGTGCTAGTCGCTGGCTTGCCATTGGTGGTTTTTCAATTCAGCCTGGTGAATTAGTGAAATTTACCATCATATTGTCCGCGCTTTTTTTCTTTGAGCAATGGAACTCAATGGATGCTAAGCAAAGGCTTAAGCATGGCCTGTCGCTCTTGTTTCCCGTTGCCTTGTTAATAAAACAGCCAGATTTTGGTTCATTCAGCATTTGCTTTATTGTGGTATCATTTGTGGGATTCATGTCTTCGTTTCCACGCAAATATTTTTATATTACACTTATGGTTGGCTCAATTTCGGGAATAATTATTTTGTTCTCACAAGCTTATCGAATTAAACGACTACTCACCTACCTAGACCCATGGAAAAATCCACAAGGATCTGGATTTCAAATTATTCAATCATATATGGCATTTGCCAACGGATCTTTTATCGGCAAAGGTTTGGGTAATTCAAATGAGAAATTGTTTTATTTACCAGAAGCGCATAACGATTTTATTTTTTCAGTTGTAGGCGAGGAGCTTGGCTTTGTGGGAGTTCTGTTTATTATTATACTATTTGTTGCAATGATTTATTTTGGCTTTAAATTGGTTCTAAAGCTAAATGATCGAGTGGCAGTTATTTTGGGCTCTGCAATTGTTTTTGTTTTAGGGATTCAGGCATTGTTGAATATGGGAGTTGTCCTAGGTCTTTTGCCAACAAAAGGATTAAATTTACCATTTATAAGCTATGGTGGATCATCTTTAATTTGTAATTTTTTTGGTCTTGGGCTACTGCTTTCCGCAGTGAAAGGATCAAGGGATTCACTGCTTTTAAAAATTAAGAAAGAAGAAAGTTGGCAAACAACCTAAATATCTTTAATTATTTCCTCGCTGTTAATTATTTTATGCTTTAGGAGCAATCGGTGTTTAAATTTAATACAAATACAAAAATACACTTTGTGGGAATCGGTGGAATTGGAATGTCTGGAATTGCAGAAGTTTTAGTATCATTGGGATACAAAGTTTCTGGTTCTGATGTTTCCTTGTCGGCGAACGTTCAAAAACTAAAAGAGTTGGGCGTTGAAATTTATATTGGCCATAAAGAAGAAAACATTAATGGGGCAACTGTTCTTGTCTACACTTCAGCTGTTAATGAATCAAATCCAGAAATTATTAGAGCTAGAAGAGAAAAGCTTCCAATTATTCGACGTGCTGAAATGTTAGCAGAGCTAATGAGGTTAAAATACGGCTTAGCTGTTGCTGGTACTCACGGCAAAACAACAACAACTTCGTTTCTTGCAACAATTCTATCAGAGTGTGAGTTTGATCCAACGTATATCATTGGGGGTATCGTAAAGAATTTAAAGGGACACGCAAAGGTTGGTAAAGGTGAGTTTTTAGTTGCTGAAGCAGATGAGTCAGATGGCTCTTTTTTGTTACTTTCACCTGTAATGTCTGTTATTACAAATGTTGATAATGATCACTTGGATCACTATGGAAACGAAGAAAATTTATATAAAGCATTTTTAGATTTTTCAAATAAAGTCCCTTTTTATGGTGTGGTTGCTCTAAATGCTCATGACTTGAAATTAAAGAAATTGAGTGCAGAGCTAAAAAGACCGCATGTGTTTTTTGGTATTGAGGCGCCTCAAGGCGATTCGTTTGAATATGAAGCAAAAAATCTTGAGCTCTCTCCGTTTTCATCGACATTCGATCTTTTTTACAAAGGCCAAATGCAAACAAAAATGAAAATTAATTTACCAGGAAGACATAATATCTTAAATGTTTTAGGTGCAACAGCGTTGGCACATCATCTAGATATTCCCTTTGCCAAAATTGCTAAAGCCGCAGAAAAATTTGAAGGTGTAGGTCGACGATTTCAGCTTTTATATAAGGAGAAGTCATTTGAAGTTGTAGATGATTATGGACACCATCCAACTGAAATTGCTTCTACTTTAAAAATTGTTAAAGACACTAGAGCAGATTTTAGAAAAGTAGTTATTTTTGAGCCTCACAGGTTTACAAGAACTCGAGATTGCTGGGACACTTTTTTACACTGTTTTAATGATGCTGATGAATTATACTTATTGCCAATTTACCCTGCCAGTGAGCAACCAATTGAAGGAATCACAACAGATAGATTAGTGGAAGATATAAACAGATTGCATCCAAAGCTTGCAAAAAAACTCACTACAATCGATGACGTACCAGGGCTTATTGAAAAACTAAAAGGTGAAAATACCATTGTTGTAACTCTTGGTGCTGGGGCAATTGGAAAAGTTGCACGCAAGTGGGCCGGAGTAGAATAATGGCACTATCCTCTCTCCTTCTGGATGAACTTAAAGAAATTAGCGCTCTAGAAATTGAGTTAGATAAGGATCTAAAAAAATTTTCTACGATGAGGCTAAGTGCGGTGGGAGATTTGCTGACAATAAAAGACTTACCAAGCTTAAAAAAAACACTGAGCTTGTTAACGAAAAACAATATTAAGTATCGCTTGTTGGGATGGGGAGCAAATATGCTACTGCCAACCAGGGCACAGATACCTTATATACAATTGGATTTTGAATTTAATAAATCATTATTAGATTCAGTTCAAAACGAATATGTGTTGCCAGCATCAGTGTCGCTTGCAGTGCTGACATCCCATGCTTCAAAATTTGGATTAGTCGGCTGGGAAGTCTTTACTGGAATTCCGGCCAGTCTTGGTGGGGCCTTGTTTATGAATGCCGGTACCAATCTTGGTGAAATTGGCCCACTAGTGACTGAGGTTCGACTAATTACAAAAGATGGAAATGAAAAGTTGATCAAAGTAGACAAGAATTCATTTTCCTATCGCCATAATAACTTTGTTGAACCGGGCGATGTTATTTATCAAGCAACACTAATTCATAGAGGAATTGATCCAAAAATATCGCAAAAGATTAAAGAATATTTAGAAATGAGAAATAGAACACAGCCGTTAAAAGAAGCCACATGCGGATGTGTTTTTAAAAATTACCATGATCTTGAACGCGGACTGACTTGTCGTGCAGGACAATTTATAGATATAATTGGCATGAAAGGATTCGCCTATAAAGGATTGAGGGTAAGTCCTAAGCACGCTAACTTTATGGAAAATGTTGGTGATAGTAATTACGAAGACGTTCTTGCGATGATTGAGATTCTAAAAAAAGAACTCAAACTGCAGTACGGAGTGGATTTTACACCAGAAGTGGAGTTTTAAAAAAACATGAAGTTTTTTAAAGACAGAAAATTAAGTTTCAAATTAATACTAGGATCTCTTCTAGTTATTGCCTTTTTAAGCACCAATGTAGTTGTATCTTCTTTGGGACCATCAGAAAAATTTACGGATGAACTTTCCTACCGATCAAGCCTTGGCCAATGTCCAGCAAGACCTGCTGGAAATATGGCACTACAGGTAATGAAAACGTTTGAGCAATCAGGAAGTCTTCGTGATGTAAAAAAGAAAATGGTTCAAGAAAAGTGGCAAGAAAAATATTTTGTCTCGGATTACAAAATAAACTACGACCCCTATACAAAAATATTAAATTTAAATTTTGATTGCCCAGCTCCATTGATGAAAGTACAAGTATACAAGTCAAATGGTATTGACTCCTATGAAGCAGTTTTAGTTGATAATGGTGAACTCTATGATCCAACTTATGAGGTACTTCTTCGAAGTGAAAACAAATTGTCAGGAGAGCTACCCTATTTGGCACTTCCCGTGGGAGAGATGGAGAAAAAGACTCAACTAGAGATTACTCAGTTGGTGAAAGGTTTAAGGGAAGAGTTAAGAAAAAAATTATCCGAGATCATTTTAAACGATCAGAAAGAATTAACGGTCATTCTTTCCATTAATGGTTATCCCTCCAGTGTTTTTCTAGGCTTAGATGAATGGTCTGAAAAAATTACAAAACTAGACAAGATCGTTAACTTCCTAGAAACAAAAGAAAAAATTCCAGCAATTATTAATCTCACAAATAGCAAAAAAGTAGTTGTCAAATTTCGAGAGTAATTGCTAAACTTTTTATGTGGACTAGCTGCCCAAGATGGTCGGTTATCCGGTTAAGCAGAAAGGATTCTGTTTATTTTTTGAGAAAGGAATCTCGCTATGAACGAAAGAAACATCATCGTAGGTCTCGATGTTGGAACGACGAAGGTATGTACAATCGTCGGAATTCAGCATGCAAACAATCAACTTGAAATTATCGGTATTGGAACGCATCCTTCTTATGGATTGAAGAAGGGATCTGTTGTTAATATTGATAAAACAGTAAGTTCAATTCAATCTTCATTAGAAGAAGCAAGATTGATGGCCGGGGTTAATATTAACTCTGCAACAATCGGAATTGCAGGCTCTCATATATACAGTTTCAACAGCTCTGGTGTTGTAGCGATTAAGGGAAAAGAAATTACTCAGTCAGATGTTGATAGAGTATTAGAGGCAGCTAAGGCAGTAGTTATTCCAAGTGATCGAGATATACTTCACGTTATTCCACAAGAGTTTAGAGTGGATAACACTTCAGGAATTAAAAATCCAATTGGAATGTGTGGTGTTCGCCTAGAGGCACATGTTCATATTGTGACAGGATCAATTCCTCTTATTCAAAATTTAGTTAAATGTGTAGAGCATACAGGATTAAATCCAGAGCATATTACACTACAACCAATTGCCTCATCTGAAGCCGTATTAACAGCAGAAGAAAAAGAATTAGGAGTTGTTTTAGTTGATATTGGTGGCGGAACAACGGATATCGCGATTTGGAAAGAAGGCTCATTGATTCATTCTCAAATTATTCCGGTTGGTGGAAATCATTTTACCAACGATTTGGCAGTCGCTTTAAAGATTCCACACGCAGAAGCAGAGAGAATTAAAATTCATCATGGATCAGTATTAGCAGAACAATTAAATCAATCAGCTCATATAACAGTGCAAGGTTTATCTGGTACAAAACCGCGAGAAGTACAATTATCGCTGGTTGCAGATGTACTTGGAGCAAGAGCAGAAGAATTATTCGATATCATCACAAGTATTATCGAAGAAAAAAAATTAGGAAACGAAGTGTCTGGTGGAGTGGTTTTAACTGGTGGTGGCGCACTCATTAAAGGTATGCCAGAACTAGGAGAATACTTACTAGGGAGAAGCTGTAAGATTGGATACCCAATTCCATTTGGTGGAATGACTAATCTTATGCAGAATCCAAAATTCTCTACAGTGCTCGGACTCTTGATCGAATCTGCAAAAAGAAATCCTTACGTTGCTCCACAAGCAACAAATAAACAAAATTATCAATCGCAAACTGCAAGAAATAATATTTATAATGATAAAGAAAATGAAGAAACATCTAGCAATACAGATATCATTTCAAAACTGTCTGATTCATTGAAGTCTGTATTTAAGGAAATTTTTTAGGGGGAATTATGTTTGAAGTAGAAACTGCTGCAGCATCTGTATTAGGTGCAAGAATTAAAGTAGTAGGAGTTGGAGGCGGAGGATGTAACGCTGTAAACACAATGATTAGATCAGGTCTATCAGGTGTAGAATATATCGTTGCAAACACAGACGCTCAGGCCCTATCGGTAAGCTTAGCACCGACAAAAATTCAATTAGGTGGAAGCGTAACAAAAGGTCTTGGAGCTGGAGCAAATCCAGAAGTTGGTAGAAAATCAGCTCTAGAAGATTATGAAAAAATCAGTGAAGTACTAAAAGGTGCTGATATGGTCTTCATCACTGCAGGAATGGGTGGTGGAACTGGTACTGGCGCTGCTCCAGTAATTGCAAAGTTAGCAAAAGAGTTAGGTGCTCTTACGGTTGGTGTAGTTACTAAGCCATTCGTATTTGAAGGTAAAAAAAGATTTAGACAAGCAGAGCAAGGAATTAATAACCTTGAAGAAAGTGTTGATTCATTAATCACAATTCCGAATCAAAGACTACTTTATTTAGCCGGAGAATCACTATCATTAATTGATACATTCAAAAGAGCTGATGAAGTTTTATTAAATGCTGTTCGCGGTATTTCTGATTTAATTAACAACACTGGCCACATTAACGCTGACTTTGCTGACGTTTCTACGGTTATGGCAAATAAAGGTTTAGCACTAATGGGAACTGGTGTTGCTGTTGGAACAGATAGAGCAATCAAGGCTGCAACAGAGGCAATTAGTTCACCACTTCTAGAAGATATTTCAATTAACGGAGCAACTGGGATTATTATCAACATTACTGGTTCATCAAATCTTTCTATGCATGAAACAAATGAAGCTGTAACGCTAATTATGGAAGCAGCCGATGAAAATGCAGAAATTATTTTTGGAACAGTAATTGATGATACGATGGGTGACGCAGTTAAGGTTACTGTTATTGCAACTGGCCTTGGTGGTGCTATCCGCACTCACGCTGATGTTGCCGCTACAAAAATTCAAAGCTCAGTACATACTGCAGTCGAGGCAAGTTTCCAAGCTCCTGTACATAACACAGCGACAGTAGCTCAAACAGCTTCGGTACAAACGACAAGAGAAGAATCATTAGACACAGATGTTTTTGCACCAAGAAAACAAAGTTTTCAAGCACCAGTTCAAAGTGCACCGGTGACAAATCAAACATCTGCATCAAGAGCACATAGTTATTTAGAAGAAGACAAATCTTCATTTGATCGTTTTATGAGTGAATCAAGAGAAGAAGTTCCAGCGCAAGCTTCTCAACAAGCTCAGCCATCAAGATTGATACAATCTATTCGAGATGCAGCAAGTAGATATGATGCGCCAACATCAACGCAACAACCAGTAAGTGCTCCAGCTGAAAAGCGAGCTGAGTTAAATGAAACGTTTCGTGATGGAATGGCCACAAACTCAAGAGCAAAATCAATTGCTGAAAAATTGGGATTTATTAATTTTGATGATGATGAATTTGATACTCCATCATTTTTAAGAAAAGAAGAAAAAACAGCAGAACCAGTAGCTCCAAGAAGAGATTTTAATAAAAATATCGATCTCTAATAGGCAGTTTGTTAGAGAACCCCTTAAAAAAGTAGGCCGGAATAATTTCCGGCCTATTTTTTTTTGAACTCGGAAAGTCTTTTGGCCAAGCTTTCCAAATCGTTTATCCGAACGTGGAGTTGAACATAGGATTCTATCAAATCTAGACCGACATTGATCTTGTAGTGAGTAAGTACAAACGTGGGTATTTTTTCATATTTCCAAATGTCGCGTTTAAAATCATAAATAAACATTGAAGCTTCAGGTGTCTCTGCGGTTGTGAGAATGTCTGTGATTTTATCCCACTTACTATCGGCATATGTCCTAAAGTGTTCTTTACAAAAATATAAGCTATCATGTTCAATTAGGCATTCTTCACAATAAGCCTCTTCGCAAATTAAGCATGTACCAATTGCTGAATTTTCTTTGTGGTTTGGGCAGTGTGAGTTGTCACTGATTTTTTGGTGCCCTTTAGGGTTTTGGGATTCTGATTTTTGAATGACTAACGTTGTTTCTGGCGAAGTGTTGTTTTTATTGATAACCAATTTGAAAATAAGAAAAATAGCTATTCCAATTAAAATAGCTAATAAAAAAATAAGAATAATGAGTAACGTGATAATTAATGAATTCATGATGTTAAATGTATTATGGTTGTAGGTTTATATCCAATAAATGTAGAACAGTATCTACGTACAGCAACTCGAAGCTCCTCTTTGAACTTGTCTTCGTCAGTAATTTTGTTTAATTCAAAGTGGGCCAAAAGAAAAGTGTTGAATTGGTCTATGTTCTGATGAAAAAAAGCCGGCAAGCCAATAGAGTCAAATATGTACTGATCAATCTTGTTTATTCTTGATGATTTTTTGAGAGTTAGAAAAATTCCTCCATTGCAAGATATTTTTCTTCGCTCGGATATTGATTCTTTTTCAATTGGTATGTCTTTGCCGTGAATAAGAATTGGTTCAATTTTCTCACCGGGACTCTTTATTACTTCAAGAGTGTCTAAAAAAAACAATTCATCAAAGTTATCAACATGTATTGGTCGAGCATGTGGATAATTTAAATTTATAAACGAGCAATGTTCACGGATAAATAAACTTTCTCCATGGATAGGGATAATAAAATCCGGCCGGTATTCGTTAAATATATGTAACAAATCATTGCGTCCAGGGTGGCCAGAGACGTGAAAAAATTTTTTAGAGTCAAGAATAATTTCAGCACCGGTGTCTGATATTTTATTCATAATAAGCGCAACTTTTTTTTCGTTGCCAGGAATTGGCTTAGAACTAAAAATAACCTTATCTGTTTTTTTTAGCTTGAATTGAGAATCTTCACCCATCGCCACTCTTCTTAGTGTTCCTAGAAAATCACCTTGGCAGCCCGTTAAAATAACACATAGATTTTTTTGATCTTTTTGAATTTGATCACTAGTTCTGATTACAGTGTTAAAATTTGGAATCATTCCTTTTTCGTTGGCAATATTTAAATAGCTATTTATAGATCGACCATGGGGAACAACCTTAAATTCATATTTTTCAGCCAAGTCTATAATGGTTTTCAAGCGATGAATGTTTGAGGAAAAACAAGTGATAAACAATCGGTCGCTTAGGTTTTTAAAGACACCTTCGAAAGATTCTCGTAAGTCCCACTCTGACGGAGTGTTTAAGTTGTTACTAAGAATATTGGTACTATCCGCCATGAAAACTTTTTTTTGAGTTGTTTCCGATAGCTTTTTCAATTTCTCAAAGTCGAAGGGCTTCTCGTACTTTGTTTTAAAATCAATTTTAAAATCTGAAGAATAGAAAACAGAATACAAATCAGAATGATCTTTTATGAGTAAACCCATTGTCTCTGGGATTGAGTGGTTAACATGTATGAAGTCAATGGTGACACCAGCAAATGAGAGCGTTTCATTATAATCAATAACGCTAATCCCATGTGAAATGTTGGCGTGGAAAAGTTTTTTTCTAATGAGTGCAGCAGTAAAGTCATTAGCATAAATTTTAGCATCAGGTGAATGTTGAATAAAATGCAATACTGCGCCGATATGATCTTCATGTCCATGGGTAAACACGATGGCGTCAAAGGGAGTTTCTTTTTCAAGGTTGGGGATTAGATAGTTTATGTCGAAATAATCTTCATAGGGAAACAAGATGCCACAATCTATTACAATTCGTTCGCCATTGGACTCTATCAGTGTCATGTTTGAGCCGATTTGCCCAACTCCGCCAATTGGCTTTATTTTAAACAAGCTATTTTTCATCGTTCATTGTCTTTGGTTTTGGCCAATGTTTTCGTTTTTTTCTTTAACGGACTTGGTGCTTGGCTTGCAAGGAAGACTTCGTTAACCTTGGCAGAAAGTATTGAGGCCGCAATGTCGGTTTCTTCGCCAACAATAAAATGAGCATACTGCTTTTGTGGATCAAGGAATTCTTGGTACATAGGCCTTACTGTTTCATAGTATTGGTTAATAACTGAATCAAGAGAGCGTCCACGCTCTTCAACGTCGCGATGAAGTCTTCTGATAAACCGGATGTCAGATTCAACATGTAGGAATACGGTAATGTCTGATAATTCTCGAATTTCTTTTTCATACAAAGAGAATATTCCTTCAAACAAGACAACATTGGTTGGTGTAAGTTTTGTAGTTTTTTTCAGGCGAGAGTTTTTTTTAAAGTCATAACATGGGACAGGAATGTCTTTTCCTTGTCTTAATAATTTAAGATGTTTCTTTAAAAGTTTCCAATCAAATGCACCTGGATGGTCATAATTAAAATTGCCGGACTTCGTCCTCAAGTGATCTGGAAGTCGAGGTAAATAGTATGAATCCATATTTAAGACTGAAACTGGCAAGTCGGAGAAGTTCTTAACTTTTTCAGTAAAGGTGGTTTTGCCTGAGCCTGAGCCGCCGCAGATGCTTATTAAAAACACAAAATCCCCCTCATGAAATTTGTCTAATTCATAAATAAAATGGTATTTTTATTATGATAATTTGAAAAGTGAGAAACACATGAAAACTAAGAATATTATTTGTGTCATATTGTATTTACTGGTGAGTTCTTCATTAATTGCCGCCGAAATTAGAGTCGCTTTATCGTCTGCCCCAAATAACCTATCCCCGTTTTATTCAACTGATGCCAACTCGCAAAACATTAACCGTCTAGTTCATTTATCGTTGGTAGATTTTAATGCAAACATGCAGTTTCAGTGTGTTTTGTGTGAGTCATTCACAGAGCGAATGGAGGGTGATAAGCACGTGCTAGTTTTTAAGCTGCGCTCGGGAATGAGCTTTTCCGATGGAGCACCAGTTACAGTTCGCGACATTGTCCAATCCTGGAAATATTTTGCAAAAGATGAAAAAATAAATTCGACATTTAAAGGCGCTTTTGAAGTAATTGAAGACATACGCGTGCTCGATGGGCAGAGTTTTGAAATTGTATACAAAGCATTTTCCCTAGAAAATCTATCAAATTTATCTTTATTAAAAATAATTAAACTAAAAACAGACCCGGCTCCAGAAATGGATGCACAAAACATTTTGGGAGCAGGTGCCTACGTGTTGTCGGAAGTGTCGCCGCTCGAAGTGAAAATTATTCCGAGGGACACTCAACGACCAATATTTATCTTCAAGGTTGTTAAGGATGAAACAACACTTGCTCTTAAGCTCATCAATAATGAAATCGATTTTTCTGTGGCCAACATGTCCCCAAGAAAAGTTGCATGGCTTCGAGAAAGGGCAAAAGACCTGAAGGTCTATGAGCGAGAATCAGGCAATTTTTTGTTTTTAGGTATGAATCATCGAAAAGATTTTTTTAAAAACAGTAAAATAAGAAAGGCACTGTCGCACTTAATACCACGACAAGAAATCCTAAGGTATAAATTAAAAAACACAGCGATCTTGGCGACGAGTATGTTTTCAAAAGCATTTAAAGACATGTATCAAGAAAGACCTGTTGATGAATTTAATCCAAAATTATCACACAAACTTATAAGTGAAGCCGGTTTTCGTAAAGGAAAAACTGGGTATTATGAGAAAGATGGACAAGTTTTTGAAATTGACTGGAAGGTAAGCAATAATAAGGCAAGTATTGAAATCGTAGAAGTCATAAAAAATTATTTCGAAAAAGAAGGTGTAAAAGTAACTATTACCGTTCAGGAGTGGGGAACTTTTATGTCAAATTTTAAATCAGGAAAATTTGATATGGTTATTAGCCAATGGGTGGGCTTTACAGGGCCTGAAATGTTAAGGTTTGTTTTCCACACTGAAAATATGCCACCTAAAGGTGGTAATAGAATTGGTTTTTCAAATTCAATGTTCGATAGCGCTGTGGATATGGCAACGGTAGAGCTCAATGCAGAGAAACGGATTGAACTTTATAAAAAGGCAGAAGCGATAATCAATAGTGAGTATGCATACATAAATTTATGGCATCCAAATGTTGTATGGATTGGTAAAAAGTGTTTGGGTAATTTAGACCTTGAGCCAAACGCGAGTTTTAATCCTTTATTAAAAATGGAGCCATCCTGTGGAAACTAACTTTAGTTTTGTCATTTTAGGGTTTACTAAAAATAGTAGTGAGCATCGACAGTCAATTGATTCAAGAGCGCATTTGGACTATTCATGTGAAGGTGTTGAGGAGTTTTCTCTAGAAGAATCACGAGTGGATGAAATTCTTGGTGAGCGGGCTTATTCTGGTGGTGATGTGCCTGAAACGTTATTGGAAGAGGTTGAAGATGCAACTTTTGGACTAGATAGTTTTTTTGTTAAGTATTATTTTTTAAAAATTACTGACGCAGAAAAATTTGTTGAGTATATCAAAGAAAATTATAGTGATGTATCAATACACATAGAGACGAGGCCAGTGGAAGATTGGAATATAGAGTGGAAAAAATATTACTCCCCTATAAAAATCTCAGATGCATTTGAAGTAATCCCAGAGTGGCTGTTTGAGCAGCATAAAGATGATAGTAAAAAGCAAATTGTGATATATCCAGGGATGGGGTTTGGGACGGGCACCCACGAAACAACCTATTTGTGTTTAAAGTTGTTTGAAAAATATAAATCCGAAATTTCTGGAAATGCCTGCCTGGATTTTGGCTGTGGCTCCGGAATTTTAGGAATTGGTGCTATTTTGTTGAAAGAAATGGATGTTGATTTCGTAGATATCGACAGAAGTGCATTGGATAATTGCCTACAAAATTTAAAAATTAATTTTGATGTCGACGAATTGGATGGGTCGGCACTTATCTTAAGAGAAAGATTTCAAGAAAAAAAATATAATTTAATATTTGCAAATATTTTAGAGAATATTCTCGTGCAAGAGTACCCTCTCGTTCTTGCAGCATCGATGCCAGGAACGTATTTGATCGTATCCGGTCTTTTAAATCATCAGGTTGAAAACATAATTAAACAGTATAAAAATTTCACAATGGTTGAAACGATCTCCAAGGGAGACTGGTCTGCTGTTATTTTTAAAAAAAACGCATAGAAATGAGAGCAATATTTGAAAGAGAAAAAAAACTAGAGGTCGGAAGTTGCTTAGTTATAAGCGACGAACGGGCCCATCATTTGAACGTCGTACGAACAAAAACAGATGATATGATTCTTGTTTTAGACGGGGTTGGAAGAAAAGCTTTTACCAAAGTAGTGTCGATTACCAAAAAAGAAATTCACTTACATATTGATGAAATTCAGGAAGAACATAAAACATCAAAAGCCGCACTCTTTGTGTCAGTTCCTAAAAAAGACGCCTTTGAAGACATTTTAAAAAATGCTACAGAATGTGGCTTTACTGACATTTATCCGCTAACAACAAATTTTTCACAATATATTTTTGAAAACAATGAACGAGTGAATAAAATTATTGAGAGCGCAATGATCCAATCAAATAATTTGTTTCGCCCGTTAATTCACGATCAAAAAGAATTAAAGGATTTTTTAAAAGATCCTGATATTAAATTTACTTCAACATTTCTCTTTACCTCCTTCGAACAAAAACCTTTCTCCGCTATAAAAAGAGAGTTAAATCTAAATAGTTGGGGGGTATTTATTGGGCCGGAAGCTGGGTTTAGTAATGAAGAGGAAGGACTAATTATATCTTCGAAATTTGAACCCATCGTAGTCCATTTACCAACACCAATACTACGCGCTCCTACTGCCGTTGCAGTTTCAGTAGGTTATGTTATTGGCTTGCAACAAAAATAATTTGAAGCATTGGGTAAAAAATGAGAAAGTAGAATAATTACTGGAGAAAAAAATGAATCAAAATGAGCATATTTCTGATCAATTAAATTCTGTAAACAAAAAACCTGTGACATTGAATATCCCTGATTTTATGGAAGATTTTAATATTGATGAAACCAGCTTTAAACCAGTAACAAGGGGCTTGGGTTTCCATCAAGAAGTAAAGCAAAAGCAATTTTCTCCAGCTAAAATTGTAGCTAACCATACAAATAGCGATATCGTAGCGGCAAAGTCTGTTGGTAAACTTGTCGCCACAACTTTGGATCAGAAAAATGCGGTAAATTCTATGCGCGCAGAAAACATGCCTTCAAAGGGGGCCCTGGCCGCCTTCTATGGCACCTCTAATCTAACACAAGAAATAAGACCAGATGGAATTGAAGAAAATTCTAAAAAGACACTTCAAAAGCACGAAGCCATAAAACGAGTAGAGGCTAGCTCTTACGCACAATTTATTGCTTACATAATAGATCTTGCATTGGTATTTAGCTTTACTATCGTGACAATCGCAGCACTTGTATTAGTATCGAGAATTGATTACAACATTCTATTAAAAGTAATTTCATTTCAGGATCAAATAGTTTTTGGCTCAAGCCTTTTTATTATTTATTACT
>CAYWBR010000027.1:0-24474 GCA_964456675.1 uncultured Bacteriovorax sp.
CCGTAAATCCACAACCAACCTTAAGTAGATCTATGGTGTGCCTGGCACTATTCTTCTGTGAGTAAGATACTAAGTGATGAGATCACAACTGAGCGCGAGATGAAATTCATTCCTGAACATGACTTTGACACCAACTTTTTCATTTTCCCCTCCTTGAAAAAGTCCTCACTAGATAAATTTCATCAAGTAAAAAAAATATTGTCTGTAAAAAAATTTGCTAGGTAAAAAAATGTTGGAAATTTAGTGAGAAAGAAGTGTCGAAATGATCACAGTGAGATTTTGTCAGTAAAAAAGAGGCCGAATTGGCCCCTATTATGGAAAGTATTTTTTTAAAAACAATTTAAATGCTTTTATTTCTTGCTTGGCCTTCTTGGTATTTTTCAAAAAATTTTCTTTGGCATGATCTTCTTTACTGAAACGAATGGTTGTAAGATTTATTTTTTTATCAAGTTCTGGATTCTTTGTTACATATTCGGTGACTGCAATGGTGTGTTTTTCCATGTCGTCAATAAAGATTATATGAGAGTACTGAAGTTTGTTTTCACTTAGTAAATGAAATAGGGCTTCGCCTTTATTTAGACCCGAAGTAAAAAAGATTCCACGGTGAAAATATACTTCTCGGCCATTTAATTTTCCTTCATAAAAATAATCTGGTACAGGTGATAGTGAAGCAATATTAAGACCATATTTATTTAGGTCTCGCGAAGTGATCGCGCGAAATATAGGACTTCTTGATGTAAGGATAAACATTCTTACGTTTTGCTCGTTAAGGCTAGCAAGAATGCTTGGAATTTCAGGATCTGTAAGAGTCATATTCGTTAAAGTCATTGCTTTGCTATGAACTTCAATAAATTCATCAAAATTTAAAAAATCTTTTTTGGGGTCGTTGGCCTTAATCAAGCCAGCTTGCCATTCATAAAATTGGTCTGACCCCAAGAGATTAAGTGGTTTCATTAATGTATTATCAAAATCAGACACTAAGAGAATTGTAGAGTCTTTATCGTTTTTTCGTATTTCGGTTACAAGCTCTTGAACTTTTAAGTATTGGCTTGAGTTTATATTGGTGACTTTGGCAGAAATACAAAAATAGGGTAAAAACAAAAGAAAACTTATTAATAATTTCATGAATAATCCTAGATTTTAAATATTTAGATAGCCTATCATAATGGTATTTAACTCTAAACACCTAAAAATGAATATATTTTCTTTTGTCTAATGGACGTAACATCGAGTTTTTAACTTTTTGGAACTAGAATTAGTTGTAATAAGGAATAAAACTATGGAAGAAAGTTTTTTAAAAGTAATTAAAACCACTAGGACAAGCTTAGGGATTAATCCATACCAGGCTTCTTTTCAGTCTCCAGTGGTACTTATCTTTTTACGACATTTTGGATGTACGTTTTGTCGCGAGACAGTTCATTCAATATCACTAACGGAAGAAAAAATTAAGTCATTAGGTATTATTCCAGTCTTTATCCATATGAGTGACCCGGAAAATGCCAATGAATTTTTTGCTAAATATTTTAATTACCCGATTCATCATATTTCTGATCCAGGGAAAAAACTTTATCAGGCTTTTGGCATAAGAACAGGCAATTTTTTAGAGCTTTTTGGCCCAAGCACATGGATTAAAGGAATTTGGTATGGGTTATTTAAAGGACAAGGTGCCCCTTTTGTTGCCGATGGTGATATTGGGCAATTAAGTGCGGTAATTGTGTTAAAAGAAGGCCAAATATCTTTAAGTCATCATACTAAAAATGCCTCAGAAATAATTGGCCTAGAAAATATTATTTAAAAAGGTAACTAACTTCTAGAGTAATTTGATAGTCAAGTTCTCTTACCATTATTGGAGGAGCCGTCATTTGGTCCATTACTGCACTTTCTGCTGCTCCAAAGCCAGCTTTAAACATTGGAAAACTAGGTAAGCCACTTTGAATTTCATTGGCACTTTTTAAGTTAGTGAGCTGGACATTGGCAGAAGCAGCAATTACGCTCGCTTTTTTTCGAGCGTCTTCCATGGCGTTTTTTAGGCAAATATCCCTTTCTTTTAATTTTAAATTATCTGATAAATTGTGAGTAGGGCCCGACCATTCTTCGGCACCAGAGTTTCTCGCAAGCTTTTGAAGCGAATCGCGTAGTGAAAAATTTTTAAGAGTAATCTCTAGAGAATAGCGAACTTGATGACCTTGAAAAACATTGCGATCTTTGATCCATTGGTATTGGGGATAGCTTTGAAAACTTGTGGTATTAAGTTCTATATTTTTATCCAGTTCTTTTTTTAATTCTTCGATTAATGTGGTGGCCCTTTTAGAAACTTCATCTTGCAATACTTTATTGTCTTTGCCTGATTTGACAAAACTTAGCTGGTAGATTTCTTCATCAGGATAAACCTTTCTTTTGCATTCACCAGTAACGCGAATACTTTGTTCATTCGCATAGGCGTTCAAAGTACTTAGTTGTAAAAAACAAGTAATAGTTAAAAAAAACATTTTCGACATATTTACTCCAGTAATGGCGACTATTGCGTTTAGTTCATTTTAGGCCAACTCTAAAAAAAGCCTAGTTTTTTTTACCAGTTCCTCTCAAGCAAGCGGGTATTTTACCGATGAGTAAATATGATTTTTTCAAAAAGATTGATTCATTTACTTGTCTTTTTCATCACTTTATTTGGTGACGCTTTAGTGATGGGACAAACAAGCTACATCGGCAGAAGTAAAATTATAGATGTGGACCAAGAAGTGAATTTTTCAAAAAGTTGGTATCAAAGCAAAAGAAGTGATGAGGAGAATCTAAAGATTTTAGTTAATGTGCTAAAAAAATCCTCTACTGGAGTTAAAATTTTAGAAAAAGCGCAGGCAAAAGCCTATGAAAAAGGGGAAACGCTTTTTGACATTCTTCGTATTGGTGATGGGTCGTTAACTGATACAACTCTCGTTCGTAGATTTAGTGCCAGTGATCCAACTAAAGTCATTTATGAAACTAAGTCAAAAGTTTATGTTAACCGTCATTTAAACTTATTAGACGCAAGTCTTGATCTGGCCCATGAGCTTACGCATTTTACTTTTCGAGAAGCATTTAATCCCTATGTTCCAAAATTTTCAATGCGCGACTTTATTGCTGGCACAGTCGAAGGAAAGGGTGGTGAGGTCGATGCATTTTTAGTTGAGTGCAAGGTCTACTATGAACTATTTCCAAGCAAAGACGAGAATCGTTCGAGTTGCTCAAAAATTAAGGATGCAAATACAGGTGAGCTTTCTCGGGAAAAAGGGATTGAAGAGTTTTATCGTATCGGAAAACACTATGAGGAGTTCCACAAAAATATTGAGCGCTATAAATTAAAATCGACTGATTTTCCAAAAGTAACTAATTCTGAGGCACAATTTGTTTCTTCGGCATGGTCCGTGCCATATCCGCTGGCCGCTTTTCGAGAGTACGTGAATATTATGGATCGGGTATGTAAAAATGATTCAAACCGACTGGCCATATTACAAAAAAAAATCGGAAGACAGCCAGCGTCAGATGAAATTAATACAATTTTAGCTTCCTATCGAACAATGTCTGAAGAGTATAACGGTCGATGTCATTTATTCCTAACTCCATAGTTACCGCAGATTCCTTTCCCATGGTTTTATGATACCCCGTTATTTTTGACAAAATTTCTGCGACTTTCATTGACGGGAAATGGTCCCACCGATAAAATTATAGAAATAAAATTATTGAAAATACATAACGGAAATCACTTTTGACCTAAGGTAGGTAAGCTCATGCAAGATAGCGTCGTTTTGATGAAAGTTGACGACTTTTTAAACTGGGGTAGAAAAAACTCTCTGTGGCCAATGACTTTCGGTCTGGCTTGTTGTGCGATCGAAATGATGGCAACAGGTGCTTCGAAATACGATCTGGAAAGATTTGGCTGTGGAGCCTTTATGGCAACTCCTCGTCGTGCAGATTTAATGATTGTTGCAGGTACTGTAACGCTTAAGATGGCGACAAGAATTAAGACTCTCTTTGAACAAATGCCAGAGCCAAGATATGTGGTTTCAATGGGCTCATGTGCAAATAAGGGGGGACCTTATTGGCAGCATGGCTATCACGTATTAAAAGGCGTTGATGAAATTGTTCCAGTTGATGTTTACGTTCCTGGTTGTCCTCCGCGCCCGGAAGCTTTAATTGAAGGTATCATGACTCTTCAGAAAAAAATCGCAAACGAAAGACTTCTTCGCGATAAGTGGGTGAAAAATGCTTAATCAAATTTGTGACTTTATTAATAAGACCGTAGCTAATGCTAGTGCTATTGTGAATGCACCAGAAAAGGGTGATCATTCAATCACAATTAGGTCAGAGTCAATTTTAGAGGTGGCCAATGCACTTAAAACTTCAAGTGAATTTGAGTTTAATGTTTTGCAAGTCATCACTGGTACTGACTACTTAGCTGCAGGCGAAATTGAATTAACTTATATATTAGCGAGCTTTACTAAAAATTTAGAACTACTTTTAAAAGTAAGGCTTCCTCGCGGCGATAAAAATAATCTCCCAAAAATTAATTCAGTAGTTTCTGTTTGGAGAGCGGCTAATTTTCAAGAGCGCGAAGCCTATGACATGATTGGTGTTACTTTTGTTGGTCACCCCGATCATAGAAGAATTTTAACACCGGACGATTGGGATGGGCATCCACTCAGACATGATTATGTTGTTCAACCAATCTATCGCAATATGGTGGTAAATCCAGCACATAAAGTGAATTCAGAAGATCATTTCTTTTTTAAGAAAGTAAAGGCATCGATGGATCCAAAGCTTGTTGTGAATTCTTGGAAGTCTGGCGATGACGATGCCGTAAGTTCGGATGCTTAATTATTTAAATTTTTGCGAGATAAAAAATGACTAATCAAAATAACAATAATGGAACAAAACAAGAAGTGATCATTCTAGGTGATCAAGAAGTTTTAAAGTCAGACCTTTTGACTTTAAACATGGGGCCTCAGCACCCGGCGACCCACGGGGTTTTGCGTGTTGAGATTAAAACTGATTCAGAAATTGTTGCAGAAGCTATTCCTCATATTGGTTACCTTCACCGTTGCATGGAAAAGCACAGTGAGAATTTAGATTATCGCGGAATAATTCCTTACGTAGATCGTATGGACTATCTTGCAGCAATGAATATGGAATGGGGTTATGTATTAGCAGTTGAAAAGATGCTAGGAACTGAAGTTCCAAGACGTGCCCAGTATTTACGTACAATAATCGCAGAACTTCAGCGAATTGCTTCACACTTAATGTTCTATGGTACATATGCTATTGACCTCGGAGCGTTCTCACCATTTTTATATGCTTTCCAGGACCGAGAAGAAATTCTTCGTTTATTTGAAGAACTCTCAGGTGCTCGCCTTCTTTATAATTATATTTGGATCGGTGGAGTATGGAACGATATTAATGATGAGCAACTTTCACGCGTTAGAAAATTTTGTAACGTGATGGAAGAGAATATGAAAAAATATGATTCCTTAGTTGGTCAAAATCATATTTTTGTTGGAAGAACAGCTAATGTTGGAGTGATTTCTAAAGAATTAGCTTACGACTACGGATTAACGGGGACTGTTCTTCGTGGATCAGGAGTGAAGTGGGATTTAAGAAAAGATCGCCCTTATGGAATCTATAGCGAACTTGATTTTGATGTACCAGTAGGTCAGGGAATCAAGGGGCAGTTAGGTGACTGTTGGGATCGCTACTATGTTCGGGTCCAAGAAGTTTTTGAATCAATTAAAATTATACGTCAGTGTCTTGATGGAATTGAGGAAGGCCCAGTAATGGCGAAGGTTCCAAAAATTATTAAGCTTCCAGTTGGTGAAATCTATATGAGAACAGAGTGTCCAAGAGGAGAGCTTGGTTATCATATTATTTCTGATGGTGGTAAAACTCCTTATCGTATTAAGGTTAAGTCACCTTGTTTTACAAACGTATCTGTTTTACCTGAGCTTGCGCCAGGGCAAATGGTGGCAGACTTAGTGGCAACGATTGGTTCAATTGATATTGTGCTAGGTGAAGTAGATCGCTAAAAAATTAGTGATTAAGAATTAAAGTTGATAAATTTTTTTAAGGATAAGCAAAATGAGTCAAACTCTTGAATTAAAAAAAGCTAATGAACCCGAGCTAACATTTGTCCAATGGTGGAAAAATGTTTACTTAGGTATAAAGACGACGTTTATTGGCTTAAAGATAACCATGAAATATGTGTGGCTTGTTAAGCCTGTTACTATTGAATATCCAGAAGTAAAAGAAGAGTTACCAAAAAATTCTCGTTCTCGTTTATTTAATGATGCTGAAAATTGCATTTCCTGTTTACAATGTGCAGCTGCTTGTCCTGTAGATTGCATTTACATTACTTCCGTAAAGAGAGCACCTGATGCTCCAAAGATTAAAACAAAAGATGGAACAGCAATTAAATTAGATCTCCAACAGTACACTATTGATACGGCACTTTGTTGCTATTGTGGCCTTTGTACAACAGTGTGTCCCACAGAGTGTTTAACTCATACCACCGACTATGAGTATGCTCAGTATACTCTTGCTTCAATGAAGTACGATTACCTTGCACCAGACATACGTGCCTGGAGACATAGGATTGTTAAAGATTAAAAAATAAATTTTATTTCTATTTAAAAAGGCCCAATTGGGCCTTTTTTTTTTACCTGCTTACAGAGTATTGTCCAAAAAATTTTGGCACCTTTTTCTTGAGGCAAACTTAAGTCTTCTGTTTGTAATCGTGAAATCAGAGGGTTGAAAATGGCCATTTAAATTAGCGTTAAGATAGCCCTTGTAACTACTTATTAGGAGTCTAGCTTATGAACGCAGAAACAAAAGTCAATAATGGACCGATGAGTAAAGGGTGCGTGCTTTTAATTGAGAGTATTGATGAAAATTCGTTATTAGTGAAAAAAGAAATCGAAGACTCTGGGGTGCGTGTTTTGATTGCTAAAAAATTAACAGACGCCACAGTGATGATGCAAAAGCAGAAGTTTTGTTCACTCGTAATAAGCCGCAAGATTGAAGGTGAAAGTTCGCAAAATTATATTTTAAGAATCCGCAAAAATTTAGTTTCTGAAAACCAAGACACACCAATTATTTTGATCGGAGATAAGTTTGAAAAAGATGATTTTGAAAAACTTGGAAAGATCATCAGTGCAGCAGTAGTTATGCCTTTTAAAGACGGAGCCCTTTCGACGAATATCAAAAAATTCTGTCAATTGCACACCTAGAAATATGCAGAAATCATTTCGATGATTGGATAACGAGGACACTTCCAAGTGCAAGGATAATTCCAATAATTTTTTGCCAATTTAATGGAGTGTGTTCAACCCAAATATCCCATAATGAGCTGGTTACCATTTGAGCTGCAACCAAACCAACCGTGACTTTTACAGCTCCAATCTTTGAAATTGCTAGAGGCATCCCGGCAACAATAAAGAATCCAAATATTGCGGGGAAAATAAACCACCACTCATAAGTGGTTATGGGCATTTTTATTTTCAATAAAGGTGGCAAGTTTTCTTCATTTTGACGGGCCCAAAAATATACAGCAAAGCAAATTATTAATGTGGCCGCATTTCCAATGAGTGCTGTTTGGATTACTCCTATTTTATGAGCAACCTGCTTGTTGATCGCACCTTGAAGAATAGAAATAGTTCCAAGAAATAGTGGTATTAAGATGGCCAATGACATATTTAACCTTTTTTAGCGACAAAAATTCCCTTTAAGTAGTCGCCTTCAATAAAGCCTTTAAGTGTGGGACAGTCTAATTCAAGACTAACCCTTTTTACAATCTCTAAATTTTTGGCATGCTTGTTTTTCTCAATAAGAGATTGTATTTTTTCTTCAAATTTTTTTCGACTAATAGTATGCGTATTTATAAATAGCACCAGCAAGCCTTTTGGCGAAAGAATCTCAACTAATTGATCGAAGTTTTGTTCATAAAAATGAAAAGAAGTATTTTTCTTTTCTCCGTCACTTGAAACACTTGGTGGATCTGAAATGATTAGATCAAATGAGTTTTTTTGAGTGAGTAACTTTTTTAGTGCATCTTCTGCGCTCATGCACATCACATTAAGCGATGTTGCTTCTTTCAGTGATGGATTTAGTTCATAGTTTTCGTTTGACCAGTCCAAATACTTTTTTGAGAGATCAACTGATAAGGCAGTTTTGAAACCATTGCCTAGGAAATAAAGAGAATAGGCACTTGTGTATGAAAAAAGATTAAGCAGCGTTGGCGTTTGGGTGGTGTTTAATTCCTTAAATTTTTTTAATACCAACGGGCGAATTGCGCTCATGTCGGTGTATATTCCAAAGTCGTAGTAGGAGTTTAAGCGAATTTTATAATTTAAGTTGTACTCTGATATAATTAATTCAAATTCAGAAAGTTTTGGATGAGTTAAGCATTCTAGATTTTTCTCTTGTTGTTTATTTCTTATTTGCACCCACAGGTGAATTTCTTCTGTTGGATACATCTGTGCTAAGCCATTTAAAAGTGATTTTTTTACTTCGGTGCGAATAAATTCGTCCCAGAAGTGGCTATATAGAGAAATTATGTAATGGTTTTTTATTTTCTGCAAAAATAAACCAGGTAAAAAATCACTTTCTCCAAAAATTAAATAATAATTATCTCGCGGAATTTGGCCTTTGTTTAGAAATAATTGTCTTTTTTTCAAACTATCTTCAACCCGTTTATTGAATTCTTGCCAGAAATCATTGGGCTTAAATGACCTTAATTCTTCGCCTGATATAAACCCCCATAGCCTTGCTTTTATTTTTTTATGGTGCGGATCATGTAATAAAAACGCAAATTTATTTTTATCACTGGATATTCCCAAAAGAGTTTTTTCTTTCTGTGGAAATTTTTTTGTAAAACTGTCGTCAGTCACCCAAGGGTGACCGTTTTTCATATGTTTTATGGTTTGGGGATGCAGTGAAACTGTTGATTGGGGAAGCATGGTTATAGCTTTTTTGTTACTTCTCTATTGCCATCAGTTGGCAATAGCGATTTGAGTGCATTTAATTCAGTGAGTGTGTCTTCCATTAGTGTGATGAGTTCGGCAGTTAAGCGATAAGGATCATCTATAAGATGCAAGTTGAATTTTTTAAGACGAGCATTATCTTCTGCCGTTTGCGCCTTAAATGGGTCTAAGTTTTGACATAAAAATTTGAGTTCAGTTTGTTTTTTTTCTAAATTGGAAATTAACTCAATCAGTGCATCTTGATCGTGGGAGAGAATCGATAAATCTGTTAATAACTGATGGTTTGTTTCCATGGCTTATTTTTGCTTGTTGAAAGCATATAGTCAATAAGAAGTACGATTAATTTGAGGTGAGTTTGATGGGTAAAATGACGTTTTTTCTGGCATTTATGGTGTGTATTTGTATGGTGTATTTATTATTATTTGGTACAAATAAAAAGTCTTTGCCAGGGGCAATTGTTTTGAAGTTAAAAACATGGTTTCTGACAAGAGATCATGTAAAAAGAGGCGAGCTTTTTTTAAGCGAGTTTCAAAATTTAAAAATTCGTTCAATGCTTAAATTGCAAAAAAATGATAATAACCAAGAAGCCATTATTCTTACTCCCTTTCTGTTTTATACTCATTTAGTTGAAGATATTCTTCGCACAGAAAAAACGTTGGGCGTTGGGCTTTCAGAGATGCTTTTAGAAATTAAAAACAGCGTTATGTCGGATATAAAATTTCTGAGAATGAAACAAGAAATCTTTCGATCAACCCATTTTCAAATGTTCGCCATGTCTGGTCTCATTTGGTTGTTTGTCTCTAGTTGTGAAAGATACCTAGAGCTTAATTTTCATGTCTTACTTTATGTTGCTATTTTTATTTGGCAATTAATTGGTTTTTTACTATTTAAGTTAATTAGTAGTATGCGGGAAGAGTCTTTTTTTAGTGCCTATTCTCCTTGGTTTTTATTATTGTATCGATCTCGATTATTTTTAAAATCACATTTAGAAACCGCACAATTTTTCCAATATATAACGATAGAATTAGAGAATATTAAAAAATTTGAAAAAAGTGATAGTTTTGAGTTTGAACGACAAAGTTTTTATAATGTTATAAACCACTGTCGGGATCAGGGGATTCGAGGGGATAGAGAATTAGTGGATTTGACACAGCATCTTCAAGATAAGCGACTTTTTCGGTTGGATAAATTTCAACGTGAATTGAGTTTTTTAAAGTTTTTTATTCTTTGTTTTTTCTTTCTTTTGACTTACCTGGCATTTGTTATTTATCTTTTTAGTTTTTTCATGGATTAAGCCATCTTATTTGTGTAAATTAGAATCGATTTTAGAACCAATAATTCAAAGGATCGATCGATGGCTTACGTCAATGAAAAACAAATCATCTACTCAATGCACAAGGTGGGTAAAGTTCATAAACAAAAACACGTCTTAAAAGATATATCGTTGTCTTATTTTTACGGTGCCAAAATTGGAGTACTGGGCCTAAATGGGTCGGGTAAATCGACACTTTTAAGAATAATGGCAGGAGTAGATAAAGATCATCTGGGGGAAACACATTTAGCAAAAGGTTACCGAGTTGGCTATTTGGAGCAAGAACCTTTACTTGATTCTGATAAGACTGTTTATGAAATTGTTCAAGAAGGAGCTCAGGAGACAGTTAATCTTTTAAAAGAATACGATGAAGTTAATGCACGTTTTGCAGAAGAGCTTTCAGATGATGAAATGAATAAGCTCTTAGAGCGCCAGGCAGAACTTCAAGATAAATTAGATGCTGCCAATGCTTGGGATTTAGAATCTAGGCTAGATTTAGCAATGGATGCTCTTAATTGCCCGCCAAAAGATCAAAAATGTGGAGTGTTATCAGGTGGTGAAAAACGTCGAGTGGCACTTTGTCGATTACTTTTACAAGAGCCAGAAATTCTTTTATTGGATGAGCCAACCAACCATTTAGATGCAGAGACTGTTTGGTGGTTAGAGCGTCATTTACAAGCTTATAAGGGAACCGTCATTGCCGTAACCCACGACCGTTATTTTTTAGATAATGTTGCTGGTTGGATTTTAGAATTAGATCGTGGTCAAGGAATTCCTTTCCAAGGAAATTATTCTGGATGGCTTGAAACCAAGGCCAAAAGACTAGAGATTGAAGAAAAGCAAGAGTCAAAAAGACAAAAATCTCTAAAAGAAGAATTAGAGTGGATTCGTTCATCGCCAAAAGCTCGTCATGCTAAATCAAAAGCCCGTATTAAAGATTATGAGCAAAGACAAAATGTTCAAGTAGAAAAAAGAAATGAAACAAACGAGCTTTATATTCCACCAGGTCCACGTCTTGGAAATGTGGTTATTGAATTTGATGGAGTAGCTAAAGCTTATGATGAAAGACTTCTGTATGAAAACCTTTCGTTTAAACTTCCACCAGGTGGGATCGTTGGTATTATTGGTCCTAACGGCGCTGGTAAGACGACTTTATTTAGAATGATCACTGGAAAAGAAAAACCAACGAAAGGATCGATTAAAATTGGCGAAACTGTTAAGCTTTCATATGTTGACCAAGACCGTGCACTAGATCCAGAAAAAACTGTAATGGATGTTATCGCAGGGGGGCTTGAGCTTATGAAGATTGGTGGAAAAGATGTGAATGCCCGAGCATATATCTCACGTTTTAACTTTTCTGGAGATGATCATCACAAGCGAACGAAAGAATTATCAGGTGGTGAAAAAAATCGAGTTTTCCTAGCGAGCATGCTAAAAGAAGAAGGAAATGTTCTACTTTTAGATGAGCCAACTAACGACTTAGATGTAAATACACTTCGTGCTCTTGAAGAAGCGCTTATGGAATATGCCGGATGTGCGGTAATTATTTCCCATGATCGCTATTTCTTAGATCGAATTGCAACAAATATTCTTGCATTTGAAGGTGATCAGATTGTTTACTTCGATGGTAATTTTTCTGATTACGAAGAAGATAAGAAGCGTCGCTTAGGTGATAAGGCATTAATTCCTTCAAAAACTACTTACAAAAAATTAACTCGAGATTAATTTTATGATTGTTTCAAAGTTTGGTGGAAGTTCCGTTCGAGACGCAGAAGCTATGAAGCAAGTAGCTGCTGTTGTTAAAAGCAATAAACTTATTAAGTTAGTGATAATTTCTGCGACTTACAACACAACTAACCAATTAGAGTTTGTGGCCCAAGCGGCATTAAGAGGGGATGAGATAGTTCTTGATTCTCTGGTTAAGGAATTAGAGACCAAGCATTTAACGATAGCTAAAAATTTAGAAGCTTCAACTCAATGTTTGAATGAATTAAATACTCTTTTTAATGAGCTTAAAGCGTTGAGCTTTCAAATTTCAAAAGATAAATCTTACACTCCAAAAACAATGGACGTACTCTATAGTTTAGGTGAGCGGATGAGCTCATTGTTGATTGCAGATTATTTAAGAAAAACTTTACTAGATAGACATGTTGTTTTTTTTGATGCTAGAAAAATTATTAAAACTAATTCAGATTATAATAAGGCTGAGCCGCAAATTGATTTAATCGAAGAAAAAGCCCATGAAATTTTGTTAAGCAAAAACAAACCTGAAACTTTGTACGTGACTCAAGGTTTTATAGGTGAAGATCTTCAAGGTTTTACCACAACCTTGGGTCGTGAAGGGTCAGATTATTCTGCCGCACTCTTTGGTGAGGCGATTCGGGCTTCGGAAATTCAAATATGGACTGATGTTCCTGGGGTTGCAAGTACCGATCCTCGAATTTGTCCGGATGCTCAATATCTTTCAAAGATTTCCTATGATGAAGCAACTGCTCTTGCTAGTCTTGGAGCTAAGGTTTTATTCCCACGAACATTAGAGCCAGCTAAACGTCATTCTATTCCAGTGTTTGTAGGCTCTACTAAAAATCCAGAGTTAGGTGGAACATACGTTGTTCGCGATAGAGATCATGTTTTTCACTTAAAAGCGTTATCAATTTTAAAAAAAGAAAACAATCAGTATCTCGTAAGCCTCATTGGCAGTGAATTACATACCAAAAAAGATTTGACCCAAGACTTTATTGATTTTTTACAAAAAGAAAAATTTCATGCAGAAGCACGGGATTTAACTTCCGTATCATTAAGCGTAATCGTCAATTCAGAAGAAAAAGAGAAATTACAAGTTTATGCTCATTCGTTTTTAAATACGCATTGATAGAATATTTGGCCTTGTTCTGCGTTTTGAACACGAATTATTTCTTTAATTTTTTTCCCTTCCACATAGACAACGTAATCAAGGGATTGTGAAATAAGTTTAATAATAGTTTCAAAGCTTATCGTTCCGTTTTGGTGATACAAGGTAAATAATAGTGCCAAACGATGAATAGCATCTAAACAATTGTTTGCATGAATAGTACTCATCATCCCTTTGTGGCCAGTGTTCATTGATAAAATAAAAGGTATTACTTCATCCTTTCTCATTTCTCCCAAAATTATTCTTTCTGGCCTTAGTCTTAAGGCGTAAGCACAGTAATCTAATAACGATTTTTTTTCCATATTCATACTGAGTAGATGGGTATGATTAAAATGATCGGAATGTAATTCATGAGTATCTTCTAAAATAACCAGGTGCTCTTCTTTGGGAATTAGTTCCATAAGACTTTTTACGAGCGTGGTCTTTCCAGAGCCAGTAGGACCTGCAACGATAAAGTTACTTTTATCAGAAATAATTTTTTGTAGCACGAGCTGTAGCTCAAAGTTACTTGGTTCTGCTGAAAAACTTGTAAGCTCTGGTGTTTTAGTTGTTGCAGATCTAATTAAACAGCGAAATTCAAAAAGTGGCGAAATTGATGGGTGACAGAGGGATACACGATATCGGCGCTTATTTTTTTCTATAGAAAAACTTTGAAATGGTTCACTGTAGTTCCATTTTTCACCATGCTTAAGGGCCATTATTCTCAGACTTAACAATAATTCGTTTCGCTTTAATTTTTGTAGTGTAAAAAATGTCTTTGCCCCATTGGCAATAACGCTTACGTGATGAGCATCGTGAAAGATGATTTCTTCAAATTCTTGAATGAGTAAGTTTGAGAGGAAATCTTGTTCGACAATTTCTTGATGCCAATTTTGTATTCTTTTCCATAATTTTTCATCAAGAATAAGTGATGGATATTGAATTTTGAACAGTTCCTTAATTTTACTATATTGATATAAATTTCTTTTTTCAAATTCTTCATCTAGAAAATCCCTGTATAGATTTATTAGATCGTCGTCGGTTGTGTGTAGTGAATGCTCGATTTGCATTATAACGACTCCTTTTTAATTTCATTTTCGTTAGTTAATAATGTTATTAATCCGATAATTTTTTTACGAGTAGATCGATTTGATTTAGAAGTGAAGATATGTCCAATTAAAGGTATTTCTGAAAGACCTGGAAAAAGCGATTTATCTTTTTGATCTGTCTGAAATTCGATTTCAAAAATTTTTAAAACTTCATTAATGCCCAAAACTACCGCGCCATTTTGTTTGTTACCTGAAATTGCAACATCTTCACCAAAAGCTTCAGGCTTAGTTAATTCTGTGGAATATGTTATTTTGTAGATATTTCCACTTTCTTCTGCTTTTAATTTTAAACTTAGCCCTGCAAATCTAAATTGAATTGCAGATTTACCGTTATCCTGTTTGATCCTAAAAGGAATTTCCTGACCAATAGAAAAACTATTTTCTTGTTCTAATAATGTAGAAAATACAGGTTCGCCCAATAGGCTTATTTCGGTTTGTGTTTTATTTAATAGCACTGAATTTTTTCCTACAATTTCCTTTAAAGGGTATTGAAAAAAATCTTTTAATGAACCACTGAGTTCATCCAGTCCCAAATGTAGGTCTAGACCATCTGAATTTTCTAAGCTGATCAATTTTAATTTTATGATGAAATTATTTTGAGCTGTATTGTTTGCAATTCGAACAAAGGAGATAAAATATTTCTTAGAAAGCTCTTTTTGAAAATCTGCAAAAGTTGATTTTTGATAGCGATGAAAACATTGCACAAAAATTGATTCAAAACTACATTGCATATCTTGATAATTTGATTGAAAGATAATTTTCTGAATTTCGGCCCAAATTTCTTTTTTTAAAGTTGGTGATAGTTCGTAGTAGGGAGATTTTTTTTCATTTTCAGGCGGACCTTGGTATTGTTTTAATAAATGAGAATACTTGTTGCGCGTATAGATAAATTCTCTATCAATGGCATTAAGTTGGAGAGTTTTAGATAATTTTTTCGAGCTATGTGATTCAATAATCTCTATTTCCGTAACGCCTACTGCATGGGCCTTAATTTTTAAACTTCTTTGAACTGGCAAGTACTGCACGTCTAATAAAGATGGGTTCTTAACGCTGTAGTGCGCAATGCGTCCTACTTCAACTAAAACTTCTTTTCCTATGGGAATTTTAATAATGGATTGTGCACTTATTGCGCTTGGAATGAGAAAAGCCATGAAAATGGGGATAAATATTTTGACACATTGAGGGATATTGGCTAATTTATCACATCTTTCGTTCAAAACTTTTAAAAAATGATAAAATAAGCTAGCAGGTAGGAGTATCACCATGGTTTCTAGAACAGCAGTAACATCAATTAGAAGAGCAAATAAGAAAAAAGCAGCAGGAACTAAGAGAAAGGCAAAAAATAAAAATAAAGGTACAACACCTAAGTTTGCTATCCACGCTAAATAATTAATCATATTATTCCTTATCAGGTTTAAATAATAGGCTTCCAGTTTTGGAAGCCTTTTTTTTATAAAACAGTATAAATTTGTTCATAAATTTTTAGGTCTAGTTTTAAAATCTTTAAATCACCATTCTCTAAGCAGAAATGGCCAATCACTTTTTGTGGAGTTGCTTGTTTACTGCAAGGAGTTTTGCTTTCATTAATTTCAATTTCTTTTGAAGATATATTTTTTTCTTTGATAAGAAATTCTTTTATGGCCATGGCCGATTTGATGTTGTGGTCATGACTAATAATAAAAAATTGGAAGATAAAAAGTGGTGTAGATAGACTCATTTTGAACTCCATGGTTTTTGAAATGGATCTCTATTTTTTGTAATAGTTTTAAATTTTCGTTTTGTTGTTTTTTGACTAGAAATAAAAATTCCTTCAGGTAGGGCATGATAGTTTTTATTTGCAATCAAGAGTATTTTTTCAACCTGAGATTTTTTTACGATTACATTAAAAAATTTAGAATCATTAGGATTTGTATTTTCTTGGATGGCATTATCGGAATCATTTTTTAATAGACTTATGTTTTTGGCATAAAGTTCACCGCTTGGCGAGTAAATATCTATCCATTTAGAATTTTCATTTTTTTGGAAGTTAGATAGATAAACTAAAGAAATAGAAAGTACTACTTCGTCTGGACCTGGTAATGTTGGGGCCCTGTTTTTATTTTCTTCAGTTGGGGATATTTGGTTATTTTGCTGAGTGGTTGCCAATAAATAAATAAAACTATGGCTTAAGAACAAAAGAAGTAAGAGTTTTATTTTAAAAAGTTTGGTTTTTTGTTTTTGATTTTTGTCTGCGTGAAATATTTTTTCTTTTAATTTAGTGATATTATTTTTTTCAGATATGTTGTTATTGGTAGCAATTGTTGCTGTATCATTTTCTCGATGATTCAAGTTAAGGGTGTGAAGTTCAAAATAGCTAGACATCATTTAATCCTTTTTTGAATTCGTTTTCATTTATTTCTATGTACTGCGCAGGAATATTTATCGAATTCCAACGTAGCGTAAATTGGTGTTCAATTTCATCTCTTTTTTTTTGAAATCGCTGATGAATTTCATAATTGAAAAAGACGACGATAAAGAATAGAGATGGCCAAATAAATAGGTTCATAGAATTATATTAAAAGTAGGGGTTATTACTGATTTTACAGGTTTGTAATAGTTAAGAGGTTGAAATTGTATTTTAAAAATGTCACTAGACGTGTTTTTACCAAAAAGTCGAATGTTGATGGACCTATCTCTTGGTATGCCTTGTCCAATAGGGTCTCTTTTTAACAATATTCCATGGCCAATAGTCTGGTAATGGTAAATGGGACTTAATTGCATCCTCTGCCCTTTAGTGCAACTTTTTGGATTAGTAAGAAAGGATAATTTAAATTTTTTAGTTAGCATTTCTTGCATAATTTTAGATGCATTAATGACCGCTTTATGAGCGGGGCCAGTTTTTGGATTAAATTGTAGAGGGTAATTTATTGCGATGATTTTATTTAAGTGTCCCATTTGTTTGGTATATTCATAATTTTCTTTTAAAATAGATTTTAAACATAAGTAATGTTCTTTTCTTTCAATAGTAAGTCTAGTGTGTCTAAACTCACTTAAGACTATGAAAAACGTAGCGACGATAAGTAGAAAAAAAATCATTGAAGATAAAATATTTATTTCACCTTTTTCAGATAAAAATTTAGGGCGAATTTTTTTATCATCTAGAAATTTTTTATAATAATAATTGCCATTGATATAAATTATTGAGTTAGCCATGCTGGGGACAAAATTACTTTTATGGGTCAGATTGACTTTTCTATAGGTGTATTTGATTTTACTTGGTTTATTTTTTTGTAGGAGGGACTGAGTGAGCGCGCGAAAGGCGCTTGATTGCTCACTCGTTTTTGAATATACTATTTCCTGAATTTTTAGACTTCCAAAAAAAAGACTAATTAGTATAGAAATTTCTATTAAATATTCCCATATTATCATTTTTTATTGCCTTAATTTCTGATGTCGATTTCTTTATTTAAACGCTCCTTAACATCGCTTAAGCGCTCACGAACTGTTTTGCCAAACGCCTTTACTGCTACGAGTGAGACAATTCCTATTAGGCTTGTAATGATGAGATATTCCATCACCCCTTGGCCAAATTGGTTATTTAGTTTTGGTTTTTGTAATTTCACAAGATCCTCCTGTTTAACTAAGTCTAGTGGGCCCAAACTAATTCCAAATGCTTTAGGTGACTATTTTAAACAGGAATTTTTTTAGTAGTTTTTCATCTTTGACAAAAGCCGTTGCGATATTTTGGCTTCAAAGTTAAAATAACTCTATGGATTCAAAAACAAAATTATATGTCTTTACTAGGGTTGAGGTTTTCCTCATATTTCTTTTTATGATTTGCATCTCTGTGACTTCATTTCTTCTTGGAGTTAAAATTGGGGATCATTATTCTTATGTAGAGGCAGGCTTTAAGCCTGAAGATCGACAGAGAGTAGAATTGTTGTCAAAAAAAGAAGAGGAATTAAAAAAAATTGAAGGAATGGAGTTGGCACATCAAGAATCAGAAGATGTGGAATCTCAATTAAGAGCTAAAATTGGCCAGGAGTTTGGGGAGCAAGATAGCTCTCATGGAGCAATTTCACAAGTTGCTGCTCATGGTGATAATGTACCGGCAAAAACAGAGGAAGTTGCACAGTCCTCAGTTGCGACTGCTACAAAGGATCAATTAAGTGGATTGTATACTGTCCAGTTAGGAAGCCATCGAACTTTAAAAGAAGCTGAAGAGTTTGCAATGGGCTTTAAAGCACGAGGCTATGATCCAATAATTTCTGAGTATAATTCCAAAGACAAAGGCACTTGGTTTAGGGTAAGTTTAGGTGCTTTTAAAACTACAGCTGAAGCTAAGACTTACGTGGATAAGGAAAAGTCTCTTTTACACGGCCAAGATTATGCTATTGTAAAAATGCCTTAAAATTTGGCAAAAAAGGATTTGCAAATGAATCTTTATGCTTTAATCCTCGCAGGAGGAAGTGGGACTCGATTCTGGCCAGAATCAACAGAGAAAAAACCAAAACAATATTTGACTCTTTTTGGAGAACATTCGTTATTAACTAATACACTTAAGCGATTTGATTCTCTGATCCCAACAACTCACCGTTTTGTGGTGACGATAAAAAAACAAGTTCCATTGGCAGAAAAAGAAGCCGGTAGTTTAATAAAAAATGTAGATGCGATTATAGTTGAACCAAGTGCTAGAAATACAGCGCCATGTATTTTGCTTTCAATGGCCAAGCTCGAAGCATCAGGGATGAAAGATGACGACGTTGTCGTTATTGTTCCCAGTGATCATATTATTTTAAACACTGAAGGTTTCCAAAAGACAGTGACGGATGCCGGCCGATTAAGCGCAAAAATGAACAAGATCATTACGATTGGTATAACTCCTCACTTTCCTCACACTGGTTTTGGCTATATTGAAAAGGGAGAAATGATTGATTCTGAAGCATTTAATGTAAAAAAATTCAAAGAAAAGCCAGCATTTGAATTGGCCAGAGAGTATGTGGCATCAGGTAAATTTCTTTGGAATGCGGGAATGTTTGTGGCAAAACTTGGAGTGCTTAAAGCAGAATTCCAAAAACACGCCCCAGAGATGGCAGCTTATTATTTAGAATTAAAAAATGCTCTTGGAAATGATCATCAATTAGCATTGATTTATGAAAAGCTTCCAAAAGATAGCTTTGATTATGTTGTTATGGAAAAGTCTCGTGAAGTATTGGTTGTTCCTGCTCAATTTGATTGGAACGATTTGGGCTCATGGGATGCTTTGGGATCTGTATTAAGTGAAACGGATAATAATATCGTTGGTAAAGATCAAGGACATTTTTTTTACAATGCCACAGATAATGTAGTGTTTGCACCTAAACATTTTGTCTCACTATTACACGTAAAAGATTTGATAGTCGTCGTCAATGATAATGCCGTAATGGTTCTACCTAAAGAAATGTCTCAAGATGTGAAAAAAGTAGTAGAGCATTTAAAGCTATCGCGGGTTGATTTGTTGTAGAATCAGTCTTTAAAGTAATAAACATTTTTCACGACATAAAATGGATCAAGTTTAATTTCTGGCAAGTCATAATTTTTGGTGGCTTTAAATAAATTATTAGCATTTTCTGTAATTTTTTTTGAAAAGATATATTTAAAAATTTTAAATACTTCTGGATTTCGTGAGACGAAGTGAGCATGTCCAAAGCCACTGGCCCGGGTAATGTCAAAATAAAGTACATTTTGTGCTAAAATTTTATTTGAATGATAATAGAATTTGATTCCAAGTCCAATACGATCATCGAAAACATTATCCCGATTTATATCTAATAATTTTGAAGCGTTTAAAATAGCATCGTGCTTATTCATTAATATAAACTGATTAGGTGACAAATTAACTTTTGAAATCCAATCTTTGTGGTGGCGATAGGGTGCATCGGGTGCATTGAAAATCGCAGCATCAAATATATTGGATGACAGGGTATCGTCGAGATAATTTTCAGCATAACTTTTAATTATTAAATTTCCCATACTGTGGAAAAGGATAAATAATTTTTTCGTTTTAAATATTTGAGCGTTCTCTTCTTTAAATTCTTTTATCTGATTTATGGCATCTCGTAGTTCATCTCCCGCATTTTCAGCATGCTCTGTTGGTCTTGAGATTGTTGAACTCCAAGAATCCCAATGCATCATCAATACCTTTAAGTTATGCGTTTTTTCTATTTGTATACTTCTGTTAAGTTCCTTTTCAAGTGTCCGACTTCTGCCATGTACGTAAAACAGAATGTCGCGATCTCCATCGTTTTCAATAAATGATCCAAGGGTGTTTTTAATGTCAGAAACACCAAGTTCAATACTCTCACCTGAGCGATGAAAAGATACATCGGCGAAGCTTTGATTTAGGAAAACAAGAGAGATGCTCAACAAAATAAAAAATTTTATTCTGGAAAGATTCACAATAACCTCTAAATAGATTTTAGTAATTAACTTAGAGGTCTAATCGGTTACTTGATATTATTCTTTAGGCAGATTTTGCCGCCAAAAACATAGCACCTAGGTCAATTAAGACAAGCAACGATTGAATATTTCATCAATATGAGAAAGATAGATTTTTCTAAGCCCCTCGGTATCAACTTTTGGCAAATCAATTATTATTTGAGCTTTTTTGAGTTCATCTATAAGAACGGCACGAAAAATTTCAGGGGTCTTTACCTCTTCTTTAAAGCTTACCGTTTGTAGGGTTTTATAAATTTCTTCACGACTTACTTGCGGGATGTTCGCGATTAAAAAATGCATATAATAACTAGATAGATAAAGAGCATTGCTAGTTACTTTTTTCTCAATATTATCGCGATAGAGTTCCAGGTTATCGATCATATTGGTGGCACGTTTTAACATATAACTAAGTAGTCCGAAATTGTCTGGTAAGATCATGCGCTCAGCAGATGAATGAGAAATGTCTCGCTCATGCCAAAGTTGGGTGTTTTCTAGTGCGACTTGAGTATGGGAGCGAAGTAGTCTTGATATACCAGTTAAATTTTCACTGGAAATGGGATTTTTTTTATGAGGCATTATTGATGAGCCTTTTTGACCTTTGGCAAACCCCTCGGCCAGTTCTTTGATGTCAGAATGGTGTAGGTGCCTAATCTCTAAACATACTCTTTCAACAGCACAAGAGATTAAGGCGTTTAGTTGTAAAATCTTGGCCAATCGATCCCGTGGAATAATTTGTGTAGAAAGTGTTTCAACTTTTAAACCTAATTTATTAGCAACAAATAATTCAATCTCGGGAGAAATTAAGGCATAATTACCGATACTACCAGATAGCTGGATGGTTAACTCATCATTCATTATTTGATTTAAGTCATTTAGTCTTCGTTTTAATTCAGTCGAGTAGCTTAAAAATTTTTGGCCAAAGCTCATTGGTTCGGCATACATGCCATGGCTTCTTCCTATTGTTAGCCAGTCTTTAGTTTCGATAGCTCTTTTTTCAATAGTTTTAATAAGTAAAGTGAGGTCATTTCTGATAATTTCCATATTTGCTTTTAACATTAGGGAAAGAGCAGAGTCGATGATGTCAGAAGAAGTAACTCCATAGTGAAAATATTTTCCATATTCAGCATCAACTTGTTCTGTAATTGAGCTGCAAAATGCAATGACATCATGTTTGGTAGTTATTTCAATCTCATGGATTCTTTCTGGATTAATTTCTACCATGTTGAATTTTTCTTTAATACCTTTTGGTATCTTTCCAAAATGTTCTAGGGCATGAAGAAGTGAGATTTCGATGGTGAAAAAAGATTTAAATTTATTTTCATCATTCCACAAATTAGAAACTTCTTTAACTTCATAGCGAGTAATCATTTTTTTGCCCCTGAATAGAAATTTATTATTATAGAAAAAATATTAAATCAAAACCAACGCTCATCCACGAGGCGTTCAAACTTCGCTCACTCGATGATTCGTCATCATTGTCCTGTGCACGTTTGTAGCTTGTAAAATTATATTCACCATGGACACCTAAATGTGTGTATTCTCCGATGGGCTTAATTATAGTGAATTTAGTTTTTAATCCAGGCCCTGAAAAACTTTTGTCACTTAATTTTTCATTAAAAGTAGAATAGGTTGCATAGGCTTCGGTGTATTCATACAAGTTTAGAGGAAGAAGAAGAGCTATATAATCTGAGCGATGTCCTAAACCTATTCCCAAAGTGGTGATGCTTTCTGCCTCTTCTTGAAGATCATCAGTTGTCAGCGCCGTTGCACTTTGATTATTATTTGCTAAATCTTTAAATTTAATTCCAGTTGATTGAAATAAGCCATTTATCCAAATTTCATGATCCCACTGACGAGCATAAGAGAGAGTGATCGCTTTTATATCTTGCGATCTACCAAGGCTCGGATTTAAACCAAATCCAAGATGAAAACGATTGTTAAATTCTGGCGTAAACGAGCTTTCACTTTTTAGCTCAAACTCTGCAGATACAGGTGAGATAGAAATAGTGAATAGGAAAATGACTAAAATTATTTGTTTCATATTATTTGCCTTTTTCTCTTTTTACGATTTTTTCAAAATTTTCACCTGGAAAATCTTCAATTCCTAAAACTTTTGCCAATTGAAGTTTTTGTTGAGCATGTTCTGATAAAAAAGTTTCATACATTATTTTTGTATCGATAAAATCATCAAGTGCTAGTTTGTAGTCGTTGAAACGTGTTTTTCCACCGAGATAATTTTCTAGGATTGTATCAAATGTTTTTTGTGCCGTTGGTACTCTTGCTTCAAGTATAAGGAGCTGGTTTTGAAGAGTAATTATATTTTTGTATAAATTCTGTATTTCAGCTTCAGAAAAATTTTTAGCTTTTTTTAGTCCATGGCGTGCAAGCTCTAGTTCAATTCTTCTACGTTTTAATTTATCACGATTTAATAACCCATCTTCGCCAAAAAGATCCCAAGTTGCATTGATGGTGGCCACGACATCAATAGCGCCAGTATTATCATATGTTTCAAAGTTAGTACGATTTATACCATTGCCAAATTTATGGCGATAGCCTCCAAGATTAAGAGTAAATTTGGGTAGTGGTAAATTTTCCTTTCTGGCAATTTCTAGTTCTCGTTCTGCAAGTGAGATTTGATTCTTGGAGTTTAGTATGTTGGAGTTTTTAGATTCTAAAATATCTAGAGCATTATTTAAGGTAATTTTCATTTTCTGGTAATCAATTTCCTCGTTTATGATAAATTTCGTACCAGTTTTTTCCTTTATCAAGTAAGCCAAGTTTTCGTCTGATTTATCAGCCTCGATCTTAGCAGCATGGTAGTCACTTTGTGATTTTAGATAAATGGCACGGGCCAGATAATAATCTTGTTGACTTGTTTTTCCGACATTTACTTTTTCTTTATTTAATCGATAAATAAATGAAGCTCTTCTAAGTTGGTCTTGTCTAACTTTGAGGATATTTTTTTTCTTGATTATTTCGATATAGTCGGTGATTAAATCTAATTTTAAATCTTTTTTCTCTTCTTCACCTAGTTTTTTTTGCCTTTCGTAGTTTTGTTTATTGTTCAAGTAATGGGCATAGTCTTTCCCCCAATTAAACAGGGTGTATGTTCCAAGATCAAAACCAAATGAGCCGAATACACGTGTGTTTGGCCTATCACTACTTTCGCGGGTCGAGGAGGAAAGTGTTCCCACTCGTTGTTCTTCAGTTACTAATGTTAGTTTTAGACTCGGTAGCCAAAATTCTCTAAAATTTTGTTCAATATTCAGATCGTTTAGTTCTAGTCTTAAGTTACGTATCTCTTGATCACTATTTAAGCGCAACCCTTGTTCGATGACATCGTTTAGCGATATTGTCTTATATGTTTCATTCAGCTTATAAGTACTTTTTTCTTGGATAAAAATATCAGTGGAGCGAATCTTTTTTTCGCTTACAGAATTTTCATTTTTTCTCTTTTTGGGATTTTCTATTGAGGGTGTTTTATTAGCGTCTTTAGTAGAAGTAGCTTCGTCGATAGTTGGCCCTGCTTGATTTTCTATCGTATTCATTTTTTCGCTATCAGATTCATTGCCAGCTTGGGGAGAGGTGGTTTCAGCGGGAAGTGTTTGGTCGCCAAAATCTAGACCATTTTGTGGTTGATTGTCAGCTTCACTATTAATTTCACTATTATTTTCACTTTCATTTAGAATTTGTGGGGCATCG
>CAYWBR010000027.1:24574-33398 GCA_964456675.1 uncultured Bacteriovorax sp.
TTCACTATTAATTTCACTATTATTTTCACTTTCATTTAGAATTTGTGGGGCATCGGAGATCGGTGTGACCTGCTCCGTTTCTTCTGCTCCTAAATACAAAGGATTTGTTAATAATAGAAATACTAGTAAGAAAAAACGTTTACTTGAACAATTTTTCACCAACTTATCACCTTATAAATAAAGTTAAATATTAATAAAATGATAACTAAAAACCAACCCGATCGAAAAGGACTTTATGCTTATTAATTAGAGAGCGATACCTGGACAGCCTTTTCTTACAATGCTTTCTTCTTCAATTTCAATTTGTACCCGCGTTAGTTCAAGTTCGTTTTTTAAAAGGCCTAAATTTTCTTCCAATTTTTCTTTCACTGTTTTTTTGTTTTCAGGTGTTTTTTTTTGTAGGGTTTGATTGCGCTCAATCAGCCCTAAAAGGCGATTTTTTTGTGCTAGTTTTTCTCTCCTTTTTGTCAGTAACTCTTCGCAGCGACGACTCATGCTAGGATCGTCGACGATGGTTTTTTTGTAATCTTGTGCATTGATCGCAGATGTTGTCGAAAGCGTCAGAAAACTGACTATTAAAAAAGGAAATTTAACAGTGAATTTTGAGAAATTTCTATGTGCCATCTCTTCTTTGCTCCAGTATAATCATAAGATCATTCTAGCATAAAAAATGGAAGGTCCAAAAATAATGGGAAAGAAAAAAATTCTCGTTTTAATCCCCGCCCGATATAAATCCACAAGATTTCCTGGAAAGCCTCTGACTCTCATAAATTCTCGTCCCATGATTCTTTGGGTAGTGAAGAACATGAGCGAAAAACTCCACAATCTTGATGACGAATTTGAATTTCATCCTACAGTTGTAACGGATGATGGGCGCATTGAAGAGGTGGTTAAATCTTCTGGTGGAAATGTAGTCAGGGTAGATGACGATGTGATCTCTGGAACTTTGAGAATCGAGCTTGCTTATAAAAGATTTTTTCAAAAAGATAATTACGATTTAGTAGTAAACGTTCAAGGTGATGAGCCGTTATTAAAACTAGATCAACTTGTGGAACTTTGTCGATTTCACTTAAATAACTCTGATTATCAAATAGGCACACTTGTTAAACAAAAAATTGGGATGAAAAAAGGTACTCTAGATGGGGATGATTTTTTTGATCCTAATAAAGTAAAAGCATTATATGTGCCAGCTTCAGGTCAGTGTCTGTATTTTTCAAGATCACCAATTCCTTATGATCGTGATGTTCCTGAAAATGAAAATGGAATTTGGTACTTACATATTGGAGTATATTCCTTTAAGCCACAGGCTTTAGGTCGTTTTGCAAAATATCCAACTGGTAGATACGAAGACATAGAAAAATTAGAACAATTAAAAGCACTCGAAAATAAAATGCAAATTGGAGCTGTTTTATTTAATGGAATATTGATGGGGGTAGATCATCCTCACGATGTAAAAAAAGTAGAAGAGCTACTCAAGGGAGTTTGATATGGCGGACTTTAAAAAACAAAAAAAATTTATTTTTATCACTGGTGGTGTTGCCAGCTCTCTAGGTAAAGGTCTTGCTGCTGCTTCTTTGGCCGCATTACTTGAAAGAAGGGGGCTGAAAGTCTCGATGCTTAAAATGGATCCATATATTAACGTTGATCCTGGAACAATGTCTCCCACTCAGCATGGGGAAGTTTTTGTAACTGACGATGGAGCTGAGACCGATTTAGATTTAGGACACTATGAAAGATTCACTAGTTTAACATTGCATAGAGAAAGTAATTTTACAACTGGCCAAGTTTATCTAAAGGTAATTGAAAATGAACGAGCTGGAACATATTTAGGAAAGACTGTTCAGGTTGTACCCCATATTACAGATGAAATAAAAAGAAGAATTCATTTAGCATTAGGTGACTCCGATATTTTAATAGGTGAAATCGGCGGAACGATTGGCGATATTGAATCTCTTCCCTTTGTTGAAGCAATCAGGCAAATGTCTCATGATGTAGGTAAAGCCAATGTGCTTTTTGTTCACCTAGTTTTACTTCCATATATAAGTGCTGCTCATGAATTAAAAACTAAACCTGCTCAGCACTCAGTAAAAGAATTAATGGCCCAAGGGTTACATCCCGATATAATTATTTGCCGTTCTGAAAAATCAGTCGATGAAGACACTCTTGAAAAAATTTCACGCTTCTGTAACGTTGGAAAAAAGAATGTCTTTCAATCAATAGATGTAGATACCATTTATCGTGTACCACTAACTTTTCATGAACAAGGGCTTGATGAAAGAGTTGTTGAGTTGCTTAATATTTGGTCCGGAGCTCCCAAGATGGATGACTTAGTTAAAGTTGTTCATCATTTTGATAATCCACTTCGTACTGTAAAAATAGGGATTGTTGGAAAATACACAGACTTAATAGAGTCTTATAAATCATTAGATGAAGCGCTTAGGCATGGAGCTCTAGATTTACAGATGAAATTCGTTCCAGTTTATATTGATTCAGAAAAATTAGAAACAGAAACTAATCTAGAAGCAATCTTTAAAAATGTTGATGGAATTCTTGTTCCTGGAGGATTTGGAAGTCGAGGGACAGAAGGAAAAATAAAAGCAATCAATTATGCTAGAACTAAAAAAATTCCTTTTTTTGGAATTTGCTTGGGTATGCAACTGGCCGTAATAGAATACGCACGTCACATGGCAGGAATTAATGATGCTACTTCAGAGGAGTTTAAATCTGGAGGAGATCTTTTGATTCATTATATGGATGGACAATCTAGAGATGGGGCAAAAGGTGCAAATATGCGTTTGGGAGCATATGATTGTAATCTTTTAAAGGGCTCACTGGCGCATAAACTATATGGTGCTGATAAAATTTCAGAGCGCCATCGTCATCGTTTAGAAGTTAACAATTTATATTTAAACAAATTACAAGAAAAGGGATTAGTTGTATCAGGGTTTAATGAAGAGCTAAGTCTTGTTGAAATAATTGAACTTCAGAATCATCCGTACTTTATTGCTTGTCAGTATCATCCTGAATTTAAATCGCGCCCATTTTTACCTCACCCAATGTTTAGAGGCTTCATAGAAGCTTCAGCAAAAAATTCAAAATAAAATTTAGGAGTATTAGAATGTCGAATAAAAAAAAATTATTACTTTATACCGGGCCATGTGTACTAGAAAGTGAACAATTAGTTTTAGAAATGAGTGAGAAGTTAGTTAAAACTCTTGAGCCTTATAGAAACGAGATCGAACTTCATTTTAAAGGTTCTTTTGATAAAGCAAATCGTACATCAATTAATTCTTATAGAGGCCCAGGAATTGATGAAGGAATGCGCTTACTAAAATTAGTTAAAGACAATTATAAAATTCCAGTAATAACAGATTTTCATGAAGCTACTCAAGCAATGAAGTTAGCGGAAGTTGTTGACGTACTACAAGTCCCAGCATTTCTTTGTCGTCAAACAGATATGATTGCTGCGGGAGCAGAGGCTTGTAAAAAATTTGGAAGAACTCTAAAAGTGAAAAAAGGGCAATTCTTATCGCCTGAAGAAACTAAGAATATTGTAGATAAAGCATCGACCTTTCTACCAAAAGAACAGATTCTTTTAACAGAAAGAGGAACGACATTTGGTTATAATAACTTAGTAGTCGATATGGCATCATTTCAAATAATGAAGAGTTTTGGAGTAAGAGCAATTCACGATGCAACTCATTGTGTGCAAAGACCTGGTGGGCTTGGTACCGCAACAGGGGGAAAAAGAGAGCAGATTTTAGTTCTTGCAAAAGCAGCCGTTGCCGCAGGTGCTGATGGGGTTTTTATGGAGTGCCATCCAACTCCAGATAAAGCACTTTCTGATCCATCGACTTCAATCCAAATAGATGAGATTCCAAGAATTATCGATCAATTATTAAAAATTTATCAAGTGGTGTAATTCATGGCCCATGTATTAGATGAAAAAAAACAAATTGTAGTAGCGGCCCATAAATTTAAAGATCGTCTATCAAAAATCAAAGTTTTGGCATTTGATATTGATGGTATACTTACTAACGGAGCCATGACTTATTTAAATGATGAAATTGGTTTTAATCGAACCTATCATATCTTGGATGGCTACGGCATGAAGATGATGAAGGATTTGGGATTTAAGGTTGGAGTTATTTCAGGTGCGGATGGAAAACCAGTACGTAAGAGATTTCAAGATATATTAAAGTGTGATTTTGTATTTTTAGGAAATGAGGATAAGCGAGAAGCGTACAAGAGTCTTTTAGGTTTGGGTTTTAAGGATGAAGAAATTCTCTACATGGGAGATGAGTTCATTGATATAGCTATTTTAAAACGAGTTGGCTTTGCTGCAACTGTTCCAAATTCTAGCGTGGAAATTCAAGAAGTCGCTCATTATATAACAAAACGAGAGGGCGGAAATGGTGCTGCTCGCGAGGTAATGGACATGGTTCGTTATGCACAGAATTTAAAAGCACCAACCTTTGAGTTTTAGGTTAAGGGGAAGAGCATGTCAGAAGACGAACAAACTAGGCGTTGGAAACTGAAGCTTTTGTTGGATGAAAGCTACGAGTGGCCATGTGAATATCTTTTTAAATTTATTGTGCCAATTGAGCAATTGCCTAATATTATCGATTTATTAAAAGGGTTTAACATAGAAGAAAAACCTTCATCAAAAGGAAAATATATAAGTGTTAGCGCTAAGAAGGTACTTAATTCTAGTGAAGAGGTATTAAAAATTTACGAATTGGTGAAGGTGATAAAAGGAATTATCTCATTATGATAAATACTCATAAAGATCAAAAATTTAAGACAGCTTTGGTAGTTGGTGGTGGTGCCTTTGGTACTAGCATGGCCCAGGTACTTTCTCATAACTTTGAAACAGTGATTGTAAAGGTTAGATCCCTTGATGTTTATGAAGAGATGAAAAAAGGAGTGAACTCTGTTTATTTGCCAGGAACTAAATTAAATAAAAATATTGTTCCAGCACTGACTTGGGATGAAGTAGATTCATGTACCGAAATAGCGGACGGACACACTCAAATTGAACTTATTGTTTCAGGACTTCCTACCGCAGGTATTTCGGAATTTTTTAAAGAAAATTATGATCGCTTTTTAGGTTATTTTGTTCGCGGTATTCCATTGATGAGTTTATCAAAAGGAATTGATCCAGAAACACTAGAGCTTTCAGACGATTTGTTTTTTGATACTTTCCCACAGTTTAAAGAGAATTTTACTTTTTTAAGTGGGCCAAGTTTTGCTCATGAAATTATGCAAAAACAAATTACTTTAGTAACACTTGCAGGTAGATCTAAGCGAGTTTTAGAAAAAGTAACTGCCATGACGAATACGGATTATTTTAAAATTTTACCTAGCTATGATGTAAAAGGTGTACTTTTGGGGGGGGCGCTAAAAAATATTTTGGCCATTGCGGGGGGAATTATTGAAGGTCTTGGCTTTAATCATAACACTAGAGCTGCAATGATTACTCGTGGTATTGCCGAAATGCTCCGTTTTGGAAAAGTTTATAATGCCAGACCTGATACATTTTATGGTTTATCGGGAATGGGGGACTTGATTCTAACGACCACTGGAGATTTATCTCGTAATAAGAGTTTTGGTTTAGAAATTGCAAAAGGTAGAAGCCCAGAAGAGATTATAAAAGGACAGAGACAAGTTGTGGAAGGTTATAAAACCGCTAAGGCAGTTCATCTAGTCTCCGAAAAATACGATGTTCGCGCTCAGATTTTTAATGGTGTTTATGAAGTACTTTATGAAAATAAAAAACCTGAAGAGGTTATCTCTCGCATAATGCGATCTCCTTCAAAGTTTGAATTGGAATAATTATGAGTGATAAAAAAAATGTATTCACAGAAATGGAAGGAAAACTTAATCCGGAACATGAAAAAATATTTAGGCCCGAAGGTGCAGACTTTTATAATCCCAAGGTTTTTGGAGAGCTAATTGGTGCCAGAAGATCAGTTCGAAAATTTGATGGTAAGAAAATCCCAAGAAATATTTCAGATGAAGTTTTAGACTGGGGCTTACTTGCTCCAAATTCTTCTAATCTACAAACTTGGGAATTTATAAGAGTTGTTGATGAGAAAGTTAAAAGTGAATTAGCTGAAGCTTGTTTTTCTCAAAGTGCAGCAAGAACAGCGAGTGAATTAATTGTAGCAATTGCAAGAACTGATAAAGCTCTAGAACATTGCGATTTGATGCTTGAAGAATTGAAAAAAATTGAAAAAATGACAGGAGAAAAATCTCCTAAAGTTGCAGTTGATTATTATAAGACGCTTGCTCCTATGGTTTATAATGTCGGTCCTTTTTCAATATATGCTCCGTTTAAATGGTTGATGTATACAGTTCTAGGTTGGTTTAAAGTAGTACCACGAGAGCCCCTGACTCTTGGAGATGTAAAATTATGGGCAGCGAAGTCTTGTGCCCTCGCTTGTGAGAATATTATGCTCGGGTTTAGGGCCCATGGTTATGATACTTGTCCAATGGAAGGTTTTGATAGGAATCGAGTTAAAAAAATATTAAACTTAAATTGCCATCAACATGTGGTTATGATCATTGGTGCAGGTAAGGCCGTACCTGGTGGAATTTATGGTCCTCAGCTAAGATTTAGCAAAGATAAATTTATAAAAACTATTTAAGCATTATTTATTAAAATAAAAAGTGAGAAAATTATGAGTATTTCAGCTGTTCCATTTATTACATTGAATCGTTTTGAATCTGGATTTAAAGAAGAATTTTTAAAAGGTGTTGCCGATTTAGTTGAAAAAACGCAATTTGTTGGAGGTCCCATTGTTGCTGAAATGGAAGCAAATCTCCAAAAATATACTGAATCAAAATATGCCATTGGGTGTGCTAACGGAACTGATGCTATTCAAATTGCATTACGTGCTGTCGGCGTTGAGAAAAATGATAAAGTAATTATTCCTGATATGACTTTTTGGGCGACATTTGAAGCCGTTGTCAATGTTGGAGCAAATCCTATAACAATCGATGTAAATCGTGAAACTTGCCATTGGGATTTAAAATCTTTTCAAGAGGCAGTGGAAAAATTTAAACCAAAAGCAGCTATTATGGTTCATCTCTATGGTTGGGCAAGTCCTGATACGATGGCAATTCGTAAATTTGCAAAAGACAATAATATCGTTTTAATTGAAGATGGTGCTCAGTGCTTTGGAACAAAACTAGATGGTAAATCAATTCTTGGTACAGCAGAGATTGCCACAACGAGTTTCTATCCCGCCAAAGTTTTAGGAGCTTCTGGTGATGCTGGCGCAATCTTTACGACAAATGATGAATACGCAAAAAATATTCGCATCTTAATCAATCATGGAAGAACGGATCATTATTCTCATGGAATGATTGGCTGGAATTCACGTATTGGCGCATACGAATCATTATTTTTAAATTTATCTCTAAAACATATCGACCAAAGAATTGAGTCAAGAAGAAGTGCGATTAAATTTTATCATGAAGCACTTCAAGGGTTGCCGTTTAAACCAATATTAGCTGATTCAAATGTATTTGAAACAGGATATTGTGCAGTTGGTATGATCGACCCAAAATTAAGACCTGCTTTAATTGAGTCTTTAAAAGCTAAAGGCATTGGCTTTGGAACAATTTATCCAGGAGCAATGAGTTTACAAGCTGGAGCTAAAGCACATATGGTGGGATCAATTGATCACGGAAACGCACACTATATTTCTCAAGCGGTGTTAAATTTACCGGCATTCCATTATATTACGCAAGAAGAACTACAATATGTCGTTGATGCAGTAAAAAAACATTTTTAAAAAGTGCCAGGCACACTTAAGCATAACTTAAGTGTGCCTGGCCATCATTAACGTGGGACAAGTAATGAAACTGACTGCAGAGCTTGCAATTTTAATAATAGATGACTCGGAAGAAGTTTTTAATGTTTATAAATCTATACTAACTAAAAAAGGATTGCGTAATCTTTTTTTTGCTAAAAGCGCAGAAGAAGCAATGTCAATTTTAGATTCTCAGCAAAAAAATAATAAACCTATTGGTTTAATATTTTGCGATTGGCAGATGCCAGGACAATCAGGGATTGAACTTCTTCTAACTATAAAAAGCAGTGAAGAAACAAAGAAAATACCCTTCATTATGGCAACAGCAAATAACGATTTTGCCCATGTCACAGAAGCAGTTCAAGCAGGTGTTAATGATTATATCGTAAAGCCTATTATTGCAGAAGTTTTACTACAGAAAATAGCTAAAGCCTTTAAAAAGTAAAAATCTAACTGATAATTTTAATGAGATTTTCCATTTATGATCTCATTTAATTGGCCAGTAATTTGAATCATATCATTTGCTTCATCTTGAATCTTGTTTGCTTGATGAGCTGCTTTTTTTGCTGATTCGGCATTTTGTTGTCCTAATAAGTCCAAGCTTTCGACGGCTTTAGAAATTTCAGCAACAGCAATGCTTTGTTCTTGAAACGCAGTAAAAGTTTCATTAACCATTTCATTTATTTCTTTGGAATCTTTTTCCATTTTATCAAATGAGTCAGTACAATGGTTAGTGATAGTCACACCTTCTGTTAAGCTTTTAGATGACTTTTCAATTAAAGGAGCAATACTACTTTTTGTTTCGTTGATAATTCTTTGAACTGTCGAAGTAGAGTGTTCAAGTATGCTAGAAATTTCTTGAGAGGCTTTCCCTGACATTTCTGCGAGTTTTCCAACCTCTTCTGCTACTACTGCAAATCCTTTTCCATTTTCACCAGCGCGAGCTGCTTCCACTGAAGCGTTGAAAGAGAGGAGTTTTGTTTGAAAGACAATGTCGTTAATGA
>CAYWBR010000028.1:0-32566 GCA_964456675.1 uncultured Bacteriovorax sp.
TTTTTTAGAGTTGTTATAAATAATTGCTTTTAACTCATCATGAAGATAAAAATCAAAATGTAAGTGCGCCATAAAGCGATCACGAAGTGGGTTTGATAACAATCCAGAACGCGTAGTAGCTCCAATTAAGGTAAAAGGCGCAACTTGAATTTGCATGGTTCTAGCACTTGGACCTTGGCCAATAACAATATCTAACCGATAATCTTCCATTGCCGAATAAAGGATTTCTTCTACAGAAATATGCATGCGATGTATCTCATCTATGAAAAGAACGTCACGTGGATTTAAATTTGTGAGAATTGCAGCTAAATCGCCTTTTTTCTCAATGGCCGGTCCTGAAATAACATGCAATTCGCTACCGAGAGCTTTTGCAACAATCATAGCAAGAGATGTTTTACCTAGTCCTGGCGGCCCAGATAATAGAGCATGGTCCATAGCTGTATTTCTTATTCTAGCTGACTCAACCATTACCTCAATATTTTTTACTACTTTTCTCTGTCCAATGTACTCATCAAAATTAGTTGGACGAAGAAGAACTTCTTGTCTAACTTCTTCATTTTGAATTTCCCCTGACATCACTCTTTCATCTTGCATAAATTATTTCTCTAATTACATTTCTTTTAATACTAAATGTATCAATTGCTCAGGTCGATGAATTAAATTCTGTGACAAAATTTTCTGTGCAACAGAAATCACTTTATCTTCCTTAAATCCTAATTCTTTACAAGCTAAAAGAGTATCCTGCATGATTTGATGCTGATTAATCAGCTCCGCATGTTCAGGAGTGTTAGTTGCACCTGTTGACACCTTTATCTCTTCCATTAATGGAAGCTCCGTTTTCAACATTTCAATTGGATTTCCAACATAATGACCTTTAATAGTCTTATCTGAATACATTTTAACTTTATCTATTTTGTTTGATAAATCTAATATAATTTGTGATGCACCCTTGGTTCCAAGTCCGGGAACTTTGGTTAATACATTTTTCGATTCTAATTTAACCGCTGTGATTATTTCATCAATAGTTAAAGTCGCAACCATTGCATAGGCAGACTTAGGGCCAATTCCTTTTACAGACAGTAGCAATTCGAACATCTTTTTCGCACGTAAACTTGAAAAACCATATAATGTTTCAGAGTCTTCACGAATAATATGTGAAATAAAAACAGAAGCCGTTGAACCTTCTACTAATACTTTATGAAAATAGATTTGATATCCTAATCCTGAAGGTGTTTGCAGAATTACTTCTTGGCCATCGCTAAAAAGTACAAGTCCTGATAAAAAACCAATCATAAATTTATTCCTTTAGGTTTATTTACTTTAATTTGATATGACCTATTTAATGAATGACAAACGGCGATAGCTAAAGCATCTGACTCATCATTTGTCTTAAACGTCATCTTTCCAAACATCATAGACAGCGATTTATCAACAGCTTCTTTGGTTGCATGCCCATGCCCTGTAACAGAAGATTTTATTAAGTTTGGAGAATACTCAAAAACTTTCAATGTCGTTTCTTTTTTAAATGCTGCAATCATTGCCCCTCGTGCTTGAGCAAGCTTTGATAATGCTTCGACACTTTTAACGTAAATCAAACCTTCAATAGCAACTTCTTCTGGTTTATATTTTTCAATTAGGTCATTACATGCTGAGTAAATTAAACCTAATCGATCAATAAATTCATCAACGTGATCAAATTTCAACACGCCAGAAGCAACATAAGTCATTTTTTTTCCCTGAACTTCTAAAACAGAATATCCTGTTTTTCTTGAACCTGGATCTATTCCTAAAATTATCATTTAGCGTCCTGCTCGTGATTTAATCACGCTTCCAATATAAAAAACGGCACTTCCGCCAATGAATTGTACTAATTCCAAATGCCCATAATCTCCTTTTGACATTCCAGCAAAAAGACATAGACCAACTGAAGAGAAGCCAATTAATTGCATGGCAAGGCCAAGATAAAATCCCACAAGAACTCCCGAAATAACTACTCTTAAAATGCTACGTGTTTTTTTTTCTTTTGTAAAAAGGCAGCGCTTTAGATTATGATAAGTACAAAATTTCAAAGGGGCTTTTGTGACACTTGAATTAAAAGCATCTCCTATTATCAAAAAAAATCTTAAAACCTTGAGATTACGTGTAAATGAGCTCAAAGAAAAAGGTGTCACTCCAACATTAAAAGTCATTCTAGTTGGAAACAACCCCGCTTCTGTCATCTATACTGACAATAAAAAGAAATTTTGTGAAAAAATAGGCGCTGAATGCGAAATAATAAAGATGTCTGAACAAATCTCGGCAGATGAATTCATAAATAAAACAAATGAGATTTGTCGAAACAAATTTGTCCATGGTTGCCTCATCCAGCTTCCGCTACCAAAACATCTAGCTGGTCTAAACGTAGGGGAACTAATACCTGCCGAAAAGGATGTAGATGGATTTCATTCTGACAATTTAGTGGCGTTACTAAAAAACCAACATTCAAAAACAGCTCTCCAGCCTTGTACACCAAAAGGGATAATGAACTTGCTCCAATTTTATGAAATTGATGTAAGCGGAAAAAACGTTGTTGTCATAGGAAGAAGTCTCATTGTTGGAAAACCACTTGCACTGATGCTCACAAATAAAAATGCAACTGTCACAATATGCCATAGTGCAACTTTGAACATTGAAAATTATACAAGAAATGCAGATATTATTGTTACCGCAATGGGGCAAGCGAAGTTTTTAAAACGCCATCATCTATCTGATAAAGGCCATCAAATAATTATTGATGTAGGGATGAATAAATGGAATGAAAATGAGACTTGTGGCGACGTGGATTTTCAAGATGTTGTAAATTCTGTTTCCTCAATTACGCCCGTGCCTGGCGGCATTGGGAAAATGACAATTTTAAGTCTTGCCCAAAACCTTTTACAAGCTGCTGAAAACAGCTTATACCTTTAGTGTCTAAAAATACAATCAACCAAGGTTAAAATCATGGAACTTTTAAAAACGTCACTTCACGACGAGCATTTATCTTTAAAAGCTAAAATGGCTCCTTTCGCTGGTTTTGATATGCCAATACAATACACTTCAGTTAAAGAGGAAGTGCTGGCAGTTCGCAATAATGTTGGCATTTTTGATGTCAGTCACATGGGAGAATTTTTAGTAACAGGGCCTGAGACCATTAAATTTGTAGACCACTTAATTACTAACGATTTTGCAAATGCTGAAATGTTAAAAGCAGTTTACTCTCCACTTTGCCGAGATAATGGGACTGTTATTGATGATCTAATTGCTTATAAATTAGCTAATGATAAAGTACTCATTTGTGTTAATGCGGCCAATATTAAAAAAGACTGGGACTGGATTAGCTCAAAAACTAATGGTTTTAATATTAAATTAGAAAACCATTCAGACAATTATTCGCTAATTGCAATTCAGGGACCTAAAACTGAAGAGATTTTAAAGAAATTAGAAATTTTAGATTCTTCTGAATTTCCGTATTATTCCATCAAGGAAATAAACTTTAATAATGAAAAACTCATTCTTGCTCGTACTGGCTATACCGGAGAGGACGGGTTTGAAGTTTTTTCAACTCACAATATGGCAAAAACTCTTTGGCATAAATTTCAAGAGTATGGTGCAATCCCTTGTGGACTTGCTTCACGCGATGTTCTTCGCCTTGAAGTTTGCTATCCTCTTTATGGACATGAACTTACTGACGACGTAACTCCACTTGATGCAGGACTTGCTTGGACTGTAAAGCTAGCAAAAGAAAATTTTATTTCAAAAAGCTTTCTAGAAACTTATAAAGCTAAGTACCAGCTTGTAAAACTCTCTCTTGAAAAGGGAATTCCAAGAGAAGGCTATGCCGTTCTTAATGGTAATAAAGAAGTAATTGGAAAAGTTACTTCTGGGACAATGTCTGTTGTCAACAATAAAGGTATCGCTTTTGCACTTGTTGAAAAAGCGAAAATTAGTTCAGATAAAAAATATTTCATCGATATTAGAAACCAACAATATGAAGCGACAGTTCATACTAAAGCTTTTGTAACCGGAGGACATAAATAATGGCAAACGTACCAAACAATCTTAGATACACAAAAGAGCACGAATGGGCCAAACTGGAAGGAGATATTGTTACTGTAGGGATCACTGACTTTGCACAATCATCTCTTGGTGATGTTGTATTCTGTGAGTTGCCAGATGCTGGCAAAGATTTAAAAAATGGCCAAGCATTTGGTGTTGTTGAATCGATTAAATCTGTTTCTGATTTATACTCTCCCTTAGCAGGTATCGTTGTTGAATCTAATAGTGAGCTTGTTGCAAGTCCTGAAATGTGCAATCAATCATGCTACGACAAAGCATGGATGATTAAATTAAAAATTTCTAACACAAATGATTTTAATTCATTATTATCAGCTGAAGAGTACAATAACTTTCTTGCGTCTCTCTAACTCAATAAATTGAATCCATTTTAATTCAAAAAAGGCAGGAAAAAATCCTGCCTTTTTTATGAATGCAAGTTATTTTTTTCAAAAAAAAACTTAATTCTTTATAAAAAATACATGTAATTTGCTTATTTTTGTTCAACTTATCACTTGACTCTCAAAAACCAAAAAAAAGATGAATTTTTACTTTACGGAAATAGTAAAAATGATCATACTCGGTTCCACCTAAAAAATTATAATTTACAAAATTGTATTAATTTCAACTTGTAATTATTGAGAATAAGAAAACAAATATGATGACTGACAATTCAGATGCAATTCAACTTCTCAACACCGCCGTCATAAAAAGCAAAGAAAGAAAAATTAATTCATCTTATGAAGAAAGACTTTCTAAGGTATGCGCATCTCCTGTAATGAAGTCTCTTGAGCTAGCAGTAAATCACTTAGCAGAAGATCAAAAAATTTCTCGCGACCATGCTGCTGTTCAAATTGTTGAAACACTACGAGAATTAGATTCTGTTTGGAATGATTATGTACTTCTTGAGGGTATCGGCAAATTGAAAGATATTCTTAAAAACAACGTCCACTAATTAACTTCTGACGACAAATCCCCATTGAATAACGGCCCTTCCATCAACAACAAGACCTTTCGGAGGGTTAGGAAACGGGCCGGCTTTTTTAAATGACTCGACTGCAGCGTGGTCGAGTTCTCTTACTCCAGAGCTCCCATCAATTTTTATATTAACGATTTGTCCTTTGTCATCAAGCGTGACAGTGACCGACGTGATCATATTCTCACTTGCTGGCATACGTCTTCCCGAGCGATAAAGGGCTTTTGCCTTTTCATTTATGCTCTTACCCCAAAATTGCTCTAACTGAAGCTTTATACGATTATAAAAACCAAAATATTTAAACTCCTGCGTATTAAGCTGAGTCATCTCGCCCAAAGGAACTTCTTCTACGAAATCATTATTCTGAGATAAACCTACTTTACCCTGTGTTCCATTGGCACTACCTAGCGCTTGATTTTTTGAATTTTCCATCATTTTTTCAAGCTCTTTATCTTGTACACTGGAATCTGTTATTTTTTTATCGCTAAACTCTTTTGCTTCTTGGAGGCTGTGATTTTTTAGTCCAATGGCCAAATCGGCCATGCTTAAACTCTCTATCTTTTTGGGATTTTTTGTAATTTCATTTTTCACGATATCCCGAGAATTTTCCCTTGCAGTTTTTGCTAAAATTTCTTTTCCATCATCTGTTCCACTTTTTAAACCCAATCCCATCTCTTTAAAACTTCCATTTCTTTTGGCAATAGTCTGTCGTCCAAAACTCTGATCAGTTTCTCCTAAAAATTTAGAATCCATTGGTTTAATTTTTTGACCATTTTTTTCAGATGAAACAATTTGCTTATTTTTTCTTATATGGGCTTCTTTGTGGCGCTTTACAGATTCTGGTGAAACAAATTTTATCTCATCCAGCTGGATTCTCGTGCGAGCTAGCTTATTTGGATCTATCGAAACTGAAGGAATATCTAGCTTAGGTAAATTAAAATCAAAAAGATACATCCCAAAAATACCGTGAATAACCACGGATAAGCAAAATGAGACAAAATGTTTTTTAGATAATTTTATTTCTTTCAATTTTGCCCCTGCAAAAATAATTACCATCAAATTACTTTTCGGAGGGGGAAAAATTAAAATGAGAAAATAATACTAAGCTATTAAACTCTATTATTATTGGTTGTAATAATCATCATCACCCTTATTCACTGGTTTAGGAGCGCTCTCGGGACTAGGATTACCGCTTTGATCAATTGTTTGAGATAGTCCCTCATCGCTAACAAAAGCTTCATATATACTTCCTGGGGAATTGGCCGATGTTTTTACTCCTGTTTTTTTATCTATCCATTGAAACGAAATACCCGCTGGCACAACGTGTTCTGGATCGCCATACTTATTCAAAACAGATCGCATATATTCTTTCCAAACAGGCAAAACGGACCTTCCTCCCGTTTCTCCATAGCCAAGAGTACGATTGTCATCAAACCCCGCCCAAACGGTTGTTACGACTTTTGCATTAAATCCCACAAACCATGCATCTACATAATCATTTGTTGTTCCAGTTTTACCTGCAATATTTGGCGACAAGTCGCGCGCGAATCCTCCTGTTCCACTTGTGATAACTCCTTTTAAAATATGAGTCATCATATAAGATAGCCTTGGATCATAAACCTGATCACCTGTTAAATTTATTTGAAAACCATTTTTCGAGCTTTCAGCTTCCATCTCCATTGGTTTTCTCATGTCTTTTTCAAATTCATTTATAAAAAACTTTTTTCCCTCTCTATCAGTAATAGAAACAATGGCCTTGGGAACTATATACCGTCCACCATTTGGAAATATTGCAAATGTTGAAGTCATATCTCTTAAAGTAACTCCAAATGTACCAAGAGCAATTGAAAGATTATTTTCTAGTGTTGCATTAAACCCAATTCGATTTGCGAAATTAAGTATGTTTGCTACTCCGACTCGGTCAGCGATTTTAATGGTTGGAATATTTCTAGACTGCTCCAAAGATTGCCTAAAAGTTACAGGGCCTAAAAATTCACCGTCATAATTTTTAGGTTTCCAACTTGAAGCTGAATCAAAACCTGGCATTGCTTCTGGAGTATCCATGATTATTGAATTTGCCGAATAGCCTCGTTCAAGCGCCGCTGCAAACAAAAGTGGCTTAAATGAAGAACCTGGTTGACGGCGTGCTTGGATGACTCGATTAAACTTAGACCTCGAGTAATCCGTTCCCCCCACATAACTAATAACTTCTCCGGTTTTAGCATCAAGCGAATAAAGAGCTCCTTGAACCTCTGGAACTTGATCTAATTGAAGTAAAAGATATTTTTGATTTTTAACGATTGCAGCGCTTTTAACTTTTGATAAATTACTAATGCCTTCTTTAGATAAATAAGGAATTAGCGAAATATTCTTTTTTTGCATCTCTACATGAATTATATCGCCAACCCTTAAAATCTCTGACGGTTTATCGATCTCTTTATAATAAGCCGTATTTTCATTAATACTTCTTTTATGTGCCCATTTGAAGTTATCCCGTGGAATAATTCCAGTCATTCCTCCTACCGTTACATAAACTATTTTTGCTATATCATCTACTTTAACTACAGCTGCTTCATATGATTTATTGGGTTCAAGCACGTCTATAAATCGGTCTGTAGGGTCTATACCTGGAACTAAAAAATCATCTTGAGCAAGATTTTTTACTGAAACTAAAGATTCTTTAATTTTTTTATAAACGTCAGAATCAAAATGAAACTCATAATGTTTTAAACCTGATTCGATAGTAAAAAATGATGAGCGCTCGCGCATAATTTTTTTTCTGGTTTCTTCTTCAAAACGTGGAAGTTCATCTAGTCCAATACGTGCGATTGGCCCCTTGTATCCTTGGCGACGATCAACTTCTTTAACGCCCCTCAATAGCTGCGTTTCTGCATTTTTTTGCAATTCCCAATCAAGAGTTGTTACAATTCTAAATCCATTCTTTAGAAAGCTTTCCTCTCCAACCAATTCAACTACTTTTTGTCTTACCCATTCAGTGAAATACCCTGCTTTTAATTTTTCGTCATTCATTTGATAAACAGTTTTATCTTGTACAGCAAATTGATATTCACTTTCTGTGATTTTTTTATTTTTCAGCATTCGCTCCAATACATAGCCTTGGCGCTTTTTTGCCGCCAGGGGATTTACATACGGTGAATACTTTCCAGGGGCAACAAGTAAGCCAGCGATCATCGCAGCTTCTGCAACAGTTACATCTTTTAGATCTTTTCCAAAATATCCACGTGCTGCCGCTTTAACGCCATAAAACCCTCCACCTAGATATACTTGATTCAAATATAAATACAGAATTTCTTCTTTCGTTAATTTTTCTTCTATCCGCTGAGCTAAAATAAAATCTTTTACCTTTCTCGTAATTGATCGCTCAGAAGAAAGTAAAAAAGATTTTGCTACCTGTTGAGTAATGGTAGATCCACCTTGCACCACTTTTCCTGCTTTTATATTAGCAAAAGTAGCACGAAGTAAACCCCAATAATCAACCCCTTTGTGGGTATAAAACTGATCATCTTCCGCTGACAAAAATGCGTCAACAACACGTTTGGGTATTTCTTTCATTGTAGCAATTTCGCGTTTTTCCAAACCCAATTCGGCAAGTATAACTCCATCTTTGCTGATAATTTGTGAAGCTAGGTTTGGCCGATAATCTTGTAGCTTATCGAGTTTTGGTAAATCCAATTTTAGAAAACTAAATGCTAAAACGGCAGAACCTGCTGCAAGAACTCCTAACAACAACATGGCCACAACAATTTTTATAAAAAATTTTTTATTCATTTTCTCTCATCTTGTATTTTATATGCAATCACCAATGCATTCTTCTTTGTTTAACTTAGTTTCATTTTTTTTTATATCACTCACAATTTTTTCAGAATAATCAAGAGCATTTTGCAAATTTAATCCTGCATCATCATCGGCATCTAAACTACTTGCTTCTAGGGGGAGAGGGTAATACAAATCAACTAAGCGTTGATTCATTTTTATATTACCAATTATTCGGTTATAAAAGCCATAAACGTACTCATTAGATTCGTTTAATTGGGCTTTCTTTCCAATGGCATCAATTGCAATCACCAAATCGGCCCCTTGATTTTTTGCAAAACGTGAATTAAAAACTTCGAACTCCGAAGCCAATGAGTACTCTGCTTTTCCTGACATATTTACATTTTTCAAATTTAAAAGAATGAGATTTCTTAAGTTTCCTTTATTAAAATACACAATCTTTTTTTCTTTTTTACTATACAACGGCAGATAAAATACTTTTTTTAAATTTTCAACTCTTACCGATTGAAAACGTTTAAGAAAAAATTCATCTACTTCATCGTACCATTTCTGTGAGTAAATTTTAGCATTGCTCTTTTCGCGAAAGTACTTATAAAAATTCCACTCAATCATTTCTGGGGTCATGCCACTTGCGTACATGGCACTAATTATCGCACCAAATTCAGTACCCGAGATAATGGGAATTTTTATATTGTTTTTCTCGAAATTTTTAAGAACGCTTATGTAACCCACACTGCGATTTAAACCTGGCCCTAAAATAAGCGCAAATTTAGATTTGCGGTTTAAATACTTGCGTTGCTCGTAATTGATTTCAGTTTTCTCGTTGTAAATCTTCCCATCTAGTATATCGACGGTTGACTCTGTCTTAATACGCGGAAGATCACTTTTGTTGTTTTCACTTTCAAATTCAACTTGAAAAAGCTCTACGCCTGGATTTTCAATTTTTAAATCTCCATCAGATTTTTCTTTTTTAGATACCAGCGAAATGTTCGCGCATGATACAGCGAAAAACACCAAAAAGATTAGGCCAATTCTAAAATTCATTTGTCTCAATCCTTGAGATTTACTCAAAGGCTTACGCCTTATAGTCTTCTTCCTGAAGACTTTCCGTTAGCACTGAAATTTTCTTTTCAGCTTTATCAAGTTCTGACTTACATTCTTTATAAAGCTTAGTTGCGACTTCAAAATGCTTAATACTATCTTCTAAGTTTAACTCACCATTCTCTAGTTTCGTTACAATATTTTCTAATTCTTCTAAGGTTTGTTCAAAGTTCTTTTTATTCTGCGCCATTTTTACTCCTATGGTTGACTTAACATTAAAGCCCGAGCATTTTCCACCTGTATGTCGTGTCAAAACAATGTCAGTGTACTAAGAAATATTTACCTCTAAACATACATTATCAAATACTTAGTTTCTATGGATAAATTTGCCCACGTGGAGAAATTGGCACCCTAAAGAGTATAGTTAAAAGTGTAGGACCTTGGTTCAGGAGGAACTTTGAGAGAAATTTGGGTACCAATATCTGGAGCGATAGCAAGCCAAAGAAATGTTGATCAAATTGCCAATAATGTGGCAAATGCCAACACGCCCGGCTTCAAAAAAGACCAAGTTGTCTTTAAAGAGTACTTAGCGGCAGTTGAAAAACAAGACCCAAGTCACCTAGAGACACCTAGTTCACAAACTCCGGTAGAGAGCTTTTATCACCCCAATCAATCAGAGGATTCATTTGTTAAAGTAGACGGAACCTACACACTACACGATCAGGGGCAACTAACACCGACCTCTAACGTTTTTGATTTTGCTCTTAATGGTAAAGGATTTTTTGAAATATTAACCCCCCAGGGAGTTCGATATTCTCGAAAAGGAAACTTCACACTAAACGCCGAAGGCAAACTAGTAAATGATCAGGGGCACTTTATTCTTTCTAAAGGTGCACCTCCTATCGTCGGAGCAGATGGATCAATCCAACTGAGTACGCCACCTGAATCACGCACAATTAACATTGGAAACAACAAACTTACGGTGTCTTTGGATGGCGAAGTATATTCAGGTCAAAATAAGGTGGCTGATTTAGCCGTTGTTGAATTTTCCGATCTTCATTTATTAAAAAAAGAAGGCAACTCACTTTATGTAAACACCGATCCAAAAAATTACAAAGTGGGCAATCAGGAAACATCAGTACATCAAGGCTTCATTGAACAATCAAACGTAAATGCCGTGTCCGAAATGTCTCAGTTAATTAATGCCAACCGTACTTTTGAAAGCATTCAAAGAGTCATAAAGACATATGATCAAATGAGCAACAAAGCTGTAAATGAGATACCTAAGTTTTAAAAGAGAGACGATATTATGAAAAATAAAAAAAATTTGATTATCTTGAGCTTTTTTGGTTTATCAATTACATGCTCAAGCTTTGCAATGATGAGAGCTCTTCATACTGCAGCGGCCGGTATGCAAGCGCAAGAAACCAATGTCACTACCATTTCAAATAATATTTCAAACGTAAATACCATTGGTTTCAAAAAAGGGCGAACAGAGTTTGAAGATTTGGCTTATGAAACCGTACAGGAAGCTGGCGCTCAGTCTAGTGGTTCTAGCCAATATAATGTAGGAGTACAAATCGGCTCTGGTGCCAAAGTATCAGCAATACGAAAAGAATTTTCAGTCGGTGCTCCTCAACTAACTAACAACCCATTTGATTTCATGATTAACGGTGAAGGATTTTTTGGGATTCAAATGCCCAACGGAGAAATACGCTACACCCGTGATGGGTCATTTAATGTTGATGGAACTGGAACACTAGTCAACAAGCAAGGATATAAAGTTTTTCCTACACTTACATTTCCCCCAAACACATCGTCTGTATCAGTCAGCGAAGATGGAAAGGTTGATGCTTATACTAAAGGACAAGTTGAGCCTAGTAATATTGGCCAAATTCCCATTTTTATTTTTGTTAACCCTGTCGGTTTAAAAAGCATGGGAAGTAATCTCTACCAAGTAACAGTGGCAAGTGGTGCCCCGGTTCAAGGAATAGCCGGAGAGAGCAATGCTGGTAACCTTATGCAAGGTGCACTTGAATCATCGAACGTAAGCCCCATGACTGAAATGACTGATCTGATTCGGGCACAAAGAGCGTATGAAATGAATTCAAAAGTGATGGGTGTTGCAGACCAGATGATGCAAACAATTAACAACATCCGCTAGGTGAAAAAAATGAACAAGCTGACAAAAATCGCATTTATCATCTTTGTACTTTTCAATCTAAAAACTGAAGATATTAGTGCAAATGAATCGAATGAAATTCAAGAAGCTTGTGTAATTAAAAGCTATCAAAATATTTATCGACTATCTCCATCTCAATTTTTTAACTCTAAAGATGTCATCATTGATTCTACATGTGACATCTTTATCAATAATAAATTTTCTAGTCTTTTATCTTCTACCGAGGGCACTGCACTTGCAACTCACCTAATAAACGAGTTAAAAGAAGACTTCCCACATCATAATATTGAAATTTTTCCTCCAAAAATTTTCATGGCAAATATGAATGATCTTTTGAAAGATAGGCTAGCCAACAAAACTAATCTTTTTTTTACCGACATTAAACTCTCCACTTCTAAAAAGATATTAGCGTTAAAAGAAAATGAGCGAATAGATTTTATGTGCGATATCTGCAACACCTATGGTGACCGCAATGTAAAATATGACGTGACAAATGTTCTTGAAGGTACAAAAGTATCGAACTGGATATCGACTAAGATCGCGGCAAAAATAAATGTTTTAAAAGCAAGCCACAACTTAGGAATTAATCACGATCGTTTTACTAAAGATGATTTTATTCTTGAAGACATTCTAACTACCGAACCTAGTAAGTTTATATCGTCACTTAATGAAATAAAATTCCACAAACCCAATAAAGCTCTTATTAAAGGAATGCCCATTACATTACTTGATATAACTCCTATTCAACTCGTGAAGTATGGAACTCCGGTAAAATTAATTTTAAAAAACCAAAACATTAGCATATTAAAAAATGCTATTCCTCACCGTTCAGGAAGCTTTGGTGAGATAATCGAATTAAAAAATCCTCAAAATAATAAACTTATCACGGGCAAAGTTATTGACTTCAACAAGGTATTGATTGAATTATGATTAAACTATTTAAACCTGCAGCTTTATTAATTTTAATTACAACTTTTACGTCGTGCTCGTCATACGTAAGCCAGTTTTATCGCGAATTAGATCGTGCAGAAAAAGATGAAAGTTCACTCGACATTGAAAATGACCAAATGTTATCAACCAATGGGCGCAGACCCAAAAAAACATCATTGGTGTACAACAATCCAGCAATGCGAACTACTAAAAACACCAATTCCCTTTCGCCTTCCGTAAAAAGAGACTACCGTCCAGAAAAAGAAGCTCAGCGCCGAGTCACGGCAAGTGACTTGACCGACAGTGGGAGTGATGGGAGTTTATGGGCATCAAATGACCAGAGTGCATTTCTTTTTGCCAGCAATAAAAACAAATCATCCGGCGATATAGTGCAAATAAATGTACAGCCAAGATTAAGAAATGAGATTACTCTGGAATTAAAAAAGAATTTCCCAGATAATCCATTTGAAAAAAAACCTGATGCCGATGGAAAAACATCGCCTCAAAATCCTCCAGGCAATTCCCCTGACACTGCCAAAAATAGCGCGGTTGCCAATGATCAATCTGCCAATGAAGGTGGTAACGACAAAATATCATCTGTAGTAATAGAAGAAATTAACCGTGATCACTTATTGGTACGAGGGCGAAAGTATGTCCTTTTTAAAAATAAAAAGCGAATGGTAGAAGTTCAGGCACTTGTGTCCCGAAAAGCAATAACAGATGACGACATCATAAACTCTGATGAAGTAATTGAATCAAGTGTGCAAGTAGTTCGATAATAATTTTAACTTTAGGGATGGGATATCAATGAAACACTCAATCACATCAAAAATACTTACGTGGTCACATATATTTTTCTATCTGTGCATGCCTCTGTCTTTAAAAGCCGAGCAGTCGACAACGGGAACGCGTTTAAAAGATCTCGTTCAGGTTAAAGGTGTTAGAGAAAATCCTATTATTGGCTACGGGTTAGTTATTGGTCTCAATGGTACCGGTGATTCTGGTGGTGAAATTACTAACACTTCCCTAAAAAAGATGTTTGAAAAATTAGGATTGAACCCTAAAACCGAAATTACGTCAAAAAATGTAGCGGCAGTTATTGTTACGGCAAAACTTCCGGCGTTCGCGCGCGTAGGACAGAAAATTGATATTACGGTATCTAGTATCGGTGACTCTTCATCGCTTGCAGGAGGAACACTACTTGTAACACCTTTAAAGGGTGGTGATGGACAAATTTATTCAGTGGCCAGTGGAGCACTCTCGATAGGAGGGCTTAAAAAAGGATCTAAATTTGCAACCACGGCACTTGTACCAAATGGTGGAATCGTTGAGCGTGAAATACTTCTTGAATTTGATAAAAAAAATTCATTACGCTTTAGTTTGAATAATCCTGATTTTACTACAGCAGCAAGAATTGAAAAAACAATCAACCAAGAACTGGGTGGGAAATTTGCCTCTGCAAAAGACGCAACGACTGTCGATTTAATTGTACCAAGTAATTATGAACGAAACATTGTTGCCCTTATGGCGATCATTGAGAACATGCGTGTAATTTCAGACAAAGCTGCAAAAATAGTCATTAATGAACGTACAGGGACAATTGTAGCTGGTGGAGACGTTGTCGTTAGTCCAGTTGCAATCTCACACGGAGACCTCACTATTGAAATAAAAGGTGGGGACTCCGGAGCAAAAGCCGGTTCAATGTATTTCATGGATAAAGGAACTACTTTAAACGAACTAGTAAAATCCTTAAATGCACTAGGTACTACCCCAGAAGATCTCATATCTATTTTTCAAGCATTAAAGCGCGATGGTGCACTCATTGGTGATATGGAATTTATCTAACCTAACACGCTAGAAAAACTCGCCATGATCTTTGGGGTGTCGATCGGGATGAATAATCCTCGAAAATGAATCCATCTTAGGATTGAAAATAAAATTCAACAGCACTAACGTCCACGATTTGTAGCTCTTTAAACTGTCATAATACTCTGGTGCTATTTTCTTTATCTCTGGTAAATATACCCAAGGAATTTGCATAAAATCATGGTGTTCATTATGGTATCCCATATTGAATGTTACCTTGTTCAATACTCCGTAATAGCTATAAGTTTCTTGCCCGTCACGCGTTATGTAGTGTTCTTGTATCCATCGTCCACCTAATGGATGCAGACCTAATGCAAACAAAGTTGAGAGCGACAGATACAAAAGTGCGATTGGTCCTATCCATACATAAATCGCAATATTAATATTGATCTGTAAAATGGTATTGATTGCTGTCCAAACATTTAGTGGTTTGTAATAATGAACTTTAAGAGGTCGCAGCGCTTGAGAAAGTGAAAAGAAAAAAAGCCACAATGTTTTCATGATTGTTGAATTACCAATTAAGCGTGATTCGGTATAACTTGTAATATCAGGATCATAGGAATATTCCCCTAAATGTTTATGGTGGATCATGTGATATTTTCTAAAGCCCATTGCCGAAGGAAGAACCAAAGGAATATCACAAACCAGGCCCATTAATTTGTTTTGGAAGGGAGTTTTTAAAACCGCATTATGAGCACACTCGTGAATCATGACATAAAGAGAATGATTCATGAAAGCACCAAAACCATACGCTATAATTAAAATCATCCACCATGCTTCATTTCTTAAAAAATAAGCCAACACTAATTGGCCACTAACAATCAGAGCGATATACAACGCTGATAGCGGATAATGTCCATAGAGTTTTCTTACTTCAGGATATTTTTGCAGAATTTCTTGTCTTCTTTTAATATGGCAATTTGGTCCATCGACTAAAACATAGTCATGCTCTTCATCTGTCATAAATTATTCCTACTGTTTAGAAATTTCTATCACGTAACGAATTAACTGACAAAATGAGTAATAAAAATATTAAATGTGATTAAAAATGAGAAAAATTTTCATATTTCACTGTCAAATATTTGTGATAGAATATCCGCAAACGGCTATTTTTACCGTTTTAAATGATTAAGGACTAATCATGACGACTATCAACTCTACCCCAATTGTTTATAAAGGCATAAGTACTGAAAAAACGGAAAATGCTAAAAATATCCAAAATACTGGTATTACAAAAATTGATGATCGCAAATTTATACCTAAAGAATTTGTGAAAGTGGCACAAGGGCTCGAGCAGCAGTTTGCAGAAATGATGATCAATGAAATGAACAAAACTTCAGGTGATGAAGGTGCTGAAGATGGCATAGGTATGGATTATTACAAATCTTTACAAAACACAGAAAGAGCAAAAACCCTTACCGAACAAAATCAGTTGGGTTTACAAGATCTTATTTTGGATCAAATTTATCCAAAGCGTATGCGCAACGAGATGGCGCTTCAGCAATATCAAAAGAGTATGGAAAGAAAATTTAACCACAATTTGCCCACCTTAAATAAACCGGAAAAAAGTGATAGTATTACATTAAAGGGGAACGATTCCTCTTTGGCCGCATCAAAAGCAATTGATGGCGTCCAAGTTCCAGGAGGCTTAGAATGAGCACAATTGATAACTCCAGATCGATGTTTTTTCCTAGTACAAAAGGAAAGGAAACTCGTGAAAGTAATCGCGTAAACCAAAACAACTTAAAACGTAATTCTGAAGCTAGAAAAAGTGAGCTTGATGTATATGCAAAGTCTGACTCTAAAGTCGATATCCCCGATGCGATAAAAGATTTTTCGCGTATTAAAAAGGTAGCTGACGCTGCTCCTGCCATTGATAATTCAGAAAAAATAGCGCGTCTTAAAAATGAAATCCAGAATGGCACATACAAAGTGGACTATGATGGCTTAGCTGGTAAGATATTAGAACAGGAGTTCTAATATCGTATTAATTTATCTTCAGTCTAGGAAGGACTTATAAGATGAAAACAACAAAAAAAATTATTCCTAATTCATCTTTACCATCCAATACAAAAGAGCAAGATCTTTTGGCAATCCTCTATTTTCAAACTACAGATATTTGGAAACGCATGTGCGAAGAGCATATGGACTTATTTAATGTAACTTGCGACGAGTACACACTTTTACTCAATAGTGAAATCGAGCAACTTGAACACAAGGTAAGAGAAAAAGAACAGATCATTTTACGAATTAAAGGCTTGGAAGACATTCGACAAGATTTAATCACAGAGCTATCAAAAATTAAAAATAAAAATATCGACTCTGTTTCGATGCTATTAGAAATTATGACTGCCTATGAGGTAGAAACTAAAGAAAAGCACCTCTTTCGTTTTAATGCACTTTTAATCGATATGATTGAAAAAATTCAAGCTCAAAATAAAAAGAACCAACTTTTCATCAATAAAGCACTGCGATCACTAAAAGAAATACGCTTAGAAGCAATGGGTGAAAAAAATTATCAGACATATACCGCAAAAGGTGGAACGAGTAATTCTTTGGCACGATAATTACTCTTGGAGAATAATTGGCAGATTTATTAAGCGTCGGAAAAACAGGATTATTTGCTTCTAAAAAATCACTTGAAGTGACGGGGCATAATCTTGCCAACGTAAATACCGAGGGCTTCTCTCGTCAAAAAGTCATCCAATCTGCGGCCATTCCAAATACCAATGGTGGGCTCATTACAGGAACAGGTGTTCGCGTAAGTGAAATTTCGCGAGTTAACGATCCCTTTTTGGATAAGAGATTTAACCTTGCAACTTCTGGCAATGAATATTATGAAACAAGAAGCGATCATTTAAATCAAGTCGAGTCAATTTTTAACGAAATTGACAACGAAGGTTTAAATCAAATTCTGAACCGTTTTTTTAACTCATTTAGAGAACTCGCAAATCAACCTGAAAACGAAACAATCCGTTCAGTTGTTCGCGACAATGCCAACATGGCCATTAAGGATTTCAAACGAATTCGTGAAACGCTTGATATGCAAGCTAATAGCATTGATAAAAAAATTACAACATCTGTTTCCGAAGTAAACCAAATCCTTCATCACGTTGCTGACCTTAACGAAAAAATCCAGCATGTGGAATCAACTAAAGGAGAAACCGGTGACCTTCGCGACCAAAGAGATCTTGCTTTAAAAAATCTTTCAGAATATTTTAAAATTCATACTTACGAGGATGAAAAAAAACGCTTTGTTGTGTCTGCTCAAGGTATCGGTACATTAGTATCTGGCTTAAATGTTCAAGATCTAGCAGTGGCTTCTATGAATAAGCAACAATCCTCTAATAATATGTCGGGTTCAACTGAAATAATTCTAAAAGATCGTCCTGCGCAACGAATTTCTGAAAACTTTCAAAGTGGAAAGCTCGCATCACTAGTTAAAGTTCGAAATGCCGACGTTAGAAAACTTCAAGATGATGTAGATACGATTGCATTTAATTTTGTACAATCAGTTAACGCTGTTCACCGTCAAGGATTTGTTAACAGGCAAATTGAAATAAGTCCCGATGGAAAGCCCGTACAATTTGATCGCAAAGGCCCAACCACCGGAATTAATTTTTTTTCCGATCCTATAAGTTTAGATAATTTTGCCAACCAAATTGACCTTTCTGACGAAGTTAAGCAAGACTTAACTAATATCACAGCGTCGATTGCACCAAATGCCCCTGGAGATAACAGAGTTGCAATTGCCATCTCTAAACTACAGCACGAAAAAATTTTAGGCGATGGAACAACAACCTTGGAAGAAAAATACCTTCAGACAATAGGTAATATTGGGCTAGAAACTGGTAAGGCACGCTTAGACGCCGAACAGTCGCGCGGCATACTCGCACAAGCAAAAACAATGCGCGAAAGACTTGTTGGTGTTTCTATCGATGAAGAAACTGCAAACATGGTTCGTTTTCAGCATGCATATGAAGCATCTGCTAAAGTAATGGCCGCAGCAGATGATATGTTTAAAACAATTATTAGCTTAAAGCGCTAATTAAGGTATAGAGTAAAAGATGACTAGAGTTTCAGAAAACAGTGCCAGCCATGCGATTGCATATGCACTAAACAAAACGAAACAAAAAATGGAAGATCTACAACTGCGTGGATCTACCTTGAAATCTATTACCAAACCTTCCGACAATCCTGTTTCAAACGTGGAAGCTCTTACGCTTAATTCGGCAACAAACGATAACATTCAATATTTAAAAAATGCCGACTTTGCACTCACCTATCTAAATGTTACTGAAAAATCTATTGAAGAATTAACTGATATTTTAAATAAGGCAAAAGAACTTGCTATTGCACAGTCATCCGATTTTTTTAACGCTGACGTTAGAAAAAACGTAGCAACTGAAGTTCAGCAGATGTACAACCAAGCCCTTTCAATTGCAAACCGCAAAGTCGGGTTAAAGCATATTTTCTCTGGGTATAACACCCTCACTGTTCCCTTTGACTCTGAAGGTAAGTACCGCGGCGATCAAGGTAAAACAACTCTTGAAGTTTCAAAAAACTTCTTTGTTCCCATCAACCTCCATGGTGAAGAAGTATTTTATAGTTCGGACTTAAGCTCTCCGGTTGAACATCCGCTTGAACAATTTGATCAATTCCAGAAGCCAGATATAAAAAAAATGGAAGATGATCCTTTAAAAAACTCTAGGGATCTTGCTTCTCAAAAAATTGATGACGACTTTAAAACTCGCGATAATGTATTTTCTCAACTACGTGGCTTAACAACGGCCCTTGAAAACAATGATCCAAAAACCATTCAATCTCTTTTAGAAAGATTTGATAATTCAATTACGCGCCTTATTACACTTAGAACAAAAGTCGGTTCTATCACCAACTCAATAAACTCGACGAAGCTGACTACTGAATCTGAAAACATTGATCACGCTGCCCGTAGAAGCACTCTGCTTGATGCCGATGTTGCAGAACTTTTTTCTGATATTCAAAAGCAGCAGGCAATCTTAAAAACCACCTACCAATCAACGCAAGGTGTCTTAAACACTACTCTTATGGACTTTTTAAAACGCTAATTTGCCTACTATTAATCTGCGCAAGAGCCTTTATAATAAATTAAGAGTCGTTTTTTACTTGCTTTTTAATTTTTCTAATAATATATGAAGCACTTGCGAACCGGATCACAGGAAGGTTCTGGCAGTAATGTTGAGGTTCTTATGCTCGTTTTGACACGGAAGCTAGGCGAAAGTATCGCAATTGATGATCATATTAAAATTGTTGTTGTCCAAATTAAGGGCAAACAAGTGCGTTTAGGTATTAAAGCTCCACCTGAGACAAAGATTCACAGGGAAGAAGTCTATAAGGCCATTCAAGACCAAAATACTGAAGCGGCGCAGACAGATTTAAGCACTCTGTCTGCTCTTGCGAATGAGTTAACTAAGAAGTAATTTCCCGCTTGCACTTTTGCCCCTACGACTGCTACAATCGAAGCCATAAGGTCGGGTATTTAATCCCGCTCATGGAGGCATCGTGAAAATCAAAACAACAAGATTTGGCGAACTGGAAGTCGATAAAAAGGATGTTATTGAATTTTCAGAAGGATTGCTAGGTTTTGAAAACCTGAAAAAGTTCTTCGTCGTAGATCCAGGTGATCAAACACTCATCCTTTGGCTTCAGTCTATTGATGATGCAGGAACAGCATTTCCAATTATCGAACCAAAAATTTTCCAACCTAATTATTCAGTGAAATTGTTACCCGTTGAACTGAACAGCTTACAATTAGAAAACCTTTCTAATGCTTCTGTTTATGCGATTCTAACTATTCCACAAAATGTTACTGAAATGTCAGCGAACCTAAAGGCGCCAATCATCATCAATAACAAAACTAAAAATGCGCGTCAGATCGTTCTTCAAGATTCAAAATTAGAAGTACGTCATAAAATGTATATGGATCTAAAAAAATATATCGTATCGTACACTTCTGATGATTCTAAGAGAACCAACGTTAACGTAAATAGTGATCATTCAACTGTTAATGTAAACATCTCGAACACCAATAATAAAAACAAAAATATTGATCAAGAAGCTTAAAAAAAAGCCACTCAATTTTGAGTGGCTTTTTACTATTTTTTAAAGTTCTCGTTAACAAAGTCCCAATTTACTAAATTCCAAAATCCAGTTAAAAAATTTGCTCTACTATTACGATAATCAACATAGTAAGCATGCTCCCAGACGTCTACAACAAGAAGCGGGATCGTTTTGTGGCATAAAGGCATATCGGCGTTAGAAGTGTTCTGTATGCCTATTTCTCCGTTGCTATCTTTAACTAACCAAGTCCAACCTGATCCAAAATTAGCTAATGCTTTCTTATTGAATTCTTCTTTAAATTTCCCAAAATCTCCAAACGTCTTTTCGATCGCTATTTTTATTTCCCCTGTCGGTAACCCTCCAGCTTGCGGCGCTAAACATTTCCAAAAAAAACTATGATTCCAAATTTGAGCTGCATTATTAAAAATACCACCATCGGATGATAAAATTATTTCTTCTAATGACATATTTTCAAACTTACTTCCTTTGATTAGATTATTTAAGTTTGTGACATATGTTTGATGATGTTTTCCGTAATGAAATTCAAGTGTTTCTTGTGACATATGTGGTGCCAAATCTCCTAGACCATAATTTAATTTCGGTAATTCAAATAGCATACGGACTCCTTTGTTGGTTATAAAGATAGTGTGCCACAAATCAACTGGCCCAGCGCTCAATTGCTGTTTTTTTGTTATTTTGCTAATATATTGGCAAAAAGGATATTATAGTGGACAGCAATTATAAAAACTTAACTCAGAACCTTGCCCATAACTTACTGGAAATTAGAATGCTTCGAAATTTAACACAGGAAGCATTGGCCAAGCTGGTAAACCTCCCGCGATCAACGATTGCCAACCTTGAGACAGGAGAGGGCAATCCGACGCTTTCTAATTTATATCGAATTTCACACGCGCTACATATTCCAATTGAAAAACTTATCACAACTAATATTATCAATTGTAAACTAGTACCAGCTAAAGAAGTCGAAACGCTAAAGCGCAGTCAGGGCGACGTTCTCATTTATAAACTATTACCTGAGTCAATGCCAAACATGGATATCGATCGCCTCGAAATATCCCCAAACTCTCAGATGCGAGGAACCCCTCATCCTCAAGGAACACGAGAATATTTCCATTGCCTAAGTGGCGAAATGAGCATTCGGGTAAAAAATGATCTTTACATAGTGAAAGAAGGAGACGTGTTTGCGTTTCCTGGATCGGTACACCATTCTTATATTAATTCTGGCAAAATTAAAGCCGTTGGAATAAGTGTGGTTGTACTTGTTCCAACAAATATTTAATTTATCTAAGAGTTGTTTCAGTGGCTGTTTTTGATAGATTCAAATACATTGAAGCTTCTTGATTAAAAGGATCTTTCAATAGAACCTTTTCCCATTCAGTCTGAGCTTCAAGCACATCTCCATTTCCGTAATGAATAATACCCAAAGCTACTCTTGCCGGTGCATAATTAGGTTCTTCGTTTTTAAGAATTTTTAATTCATCAATTGCTTTATTAATAAATCCTTTTTTGGCATAACATTTGGCAATTTTTACTCGTGCTTCTAAATTTGATGAATCAAGTCCAACTGCTTTATTAAACTCAAAAAGTGCTTCGTCATAGCGTTGATAAGTTAGATACAAATCGGCGAGCTCATAATGTTTTAATGAAAATTTTTTGTTAATATGCTTGTCTTCTAAAAGACCTGAAGAAGATTTGTTTTTTCCTTTAACTCTTTCGTTGGCAGTATCGAATATCCTTTTAGCTTCTTCGTATTGGCCAATATCATTATAAAGAACTGATAACGATATCGCCGCATCTGTATGTTCCGGGTTTAAACTAAGCACTTTGTTAAATGCCTTAATTGCCTTACCTATTTCACCATTTATGTGAAAAATATTTGCTAGATAATAAATTGCGTCTACATTTCTATCATCCGATTCAACAATTTCATTTAAAAGCAGTTGCGCTTTTTTATATTCACCCTTTTGAAAACATTCTTTTGCATTAGCTAGAATTTGATCATTCATCGAATTATACACACCAGACTCCTACAACGTTTGAGAGCATTTTTCATAAATCGAAGTTAGCTCTCTTTTTATCGAGGCATTAACCTTAGAAATGAATTCATTGTAATATTTTTCACAAGACTTTAAATCTTTAAGCGTAAGTGAAGTTTGTAAGACTCTCATCATGGCTTTCTCTTTTTCTTTCTCGTTATTTAGGTTTGGGATCATATCAACATAACGTGCTCTAGAGGCTTCATAGTCTTCTGTGCGAAAATAAAAATCAGCAATATAGATTTCTTTATTCTCTAGCATTGTCTTAACTCTATTAATTCGGCTTTGCGCCTCTTTGGCATATTCTGTTTCGCCATAGTAACGAAGCAAGTCATCATAGTGCTTCATGGCCTCAACTCCGGGAGTCAAATCACGATCAAAAGTTGAAGGCAATTGATAATAAAACGAATCTGCAATTCGTTGAATTACATATGCCATTTCTTTGTGTTTTGGATGAAAATCTTTAAAAACTAAATAAGCTGCTGCTGACTCAACATAATTTTCTTGCTTAAAAAGAATGTCTGCCTGTAATAACTCGGCGGGGGTTGCATAATAGGAGTATGGAAATTGAGAGCGAAGCGCATTTAACTTTTCATTTGCTAAAATATACCGGCCCTTTTCCATGTAGGTATTAGCTTCTTTAAATAAAACTTCTGCCTCTGTCGTACCCTCTGGGCGCTTTGTCGCACAAGAAAACAAAAATACTGTAAATAAAATTAAAATATAACTAGTCTTCAAATAAACCTCTCAATCTTCGAAAGTTTAACAGGCTAGATAAAGAGCGTCAAAACTAAAGGCTAATTTCGATAGCGATTTGGGTATAGTTCATTGGAGATTTCTGTAATAACTAGCTTCAACGCAGCAACTACTGGAATGGAGATAATCATACCTGTCACTCCCATATAGTGAGAACCGACAATGACACTAATTGCTACAAGCATTGGGTGGAGATTTACGATTTTCGATACTAAAAATGGAAATACAAATGCAACGTCGATTATATTTGCAATGACGTATAGTAGGGCTATGGCCCCAAACTGAGAGGAATTAATACCATATTCGGTCATTGCAAATGCCAAAGCTGGTAGAGCTCCAAGGATTGGCCCAACATAGGGAATAATATTGGTTATGCCAGCAACAAAACCAAAGAGAATTGCAAATTTTAGGTCTAATATAAATAGCCCTATACCAATAATTAAACCTACGATTAAAGCTTCAATAAATTTAGCAAAAAAATAGTTCCCTAATTGATGATTAAAAACATGAGTTACAAAATAAAAACGCTCAAAAATTCTATTCGGGGTAAATGCTAAAAATTTATTTTTAAAAATATCTGAATCTCTTAAAATAAAAAAAGTAAAAAACGGAATCAGAAATATCCACTCAAACAATGTTGCAAGATAATTCGGCAACTTCACGACTAGCTGATCAATCCATTGCTTAGAATATGTAAAACCTTCATTTATGTAGGCATCGTTGAGATAATAGCCCGTTTTTTCACGGACAAAACCTTGTGCGACTCTATATTGAATTTTTACATAGGACTCTATTTTGGGAGCCCATGTTTGAATATTTCTGGACTCATCAATGGCAGTTGGAATTGCATTGATGAGCGGTATTCCAATTACGGCAGTCAAAACTGAAAAAATAATTATAATACTTTGAGTTTTTTTGATACCGATCGAAATCATAAAATTTAATACTGGAGTTAGTGCCAAAGACTGCACGTACGCTAAAAAAAGAGGAATCGAAATTCTTGGAAGTGCCAAAACAAAAAAACAAAACAAAATTAATAATATTGTAAAATACACCAATTGAATTTGCTCAATATGTTTTTTATCTTTCAGAAACATTTGTTTCCTCTAGCTTTTTTAATAGCTCATTTTTTTCTTGGAGTTTACTTTCAAGTTTTATTATTTTCTTTTTTTGTTTACTAGCTTCTGTTGTTAAAAAAATCATTTTATCAGTAAATGCTGATGCCAGCACTTGCAAAAACCTTGCAGCAACCACCGGCTTGTTATGAATAAGCTTGTCTAAATCAGGCTTAAAGATTCCAAGTAATTCACAATCGTCCTTGGCCACCGCAGTCGCACTTCTTAAGCTGTTGTCTTGCACGAGAGCAACTTCACCAAAATAATCAAATTCTTCTAATGTAACGATACTTTGTTCTAATCCTGTAAATGTACTATCCGCATATTTCAATTCAACTCTTCCATTGTACACTAAATAAAAACCGACTCCGACGTCGCCTTGTCGAAAAATCATCTCCCCTTGAACAAATTTACGAATATGAAAACTTCTTGCTAACAATCGTAATTCATTATCAGATAAACTTTTAAAGAGCTCTAAATTTCTAAAAAATTTTGGGATAGAATCTTTCTTAGTTCCACTCAGAGGATTTGCTAACCAAAGATATCTCATCATCGAATAATCGAGGTAGCTTACGGTTTCTTTTTTATTTTCGTAACTTTCACTCATCACATACCTCTATTATCTAAAGTATTCCTAATTGTTCTATGCTAACCCATCCAACTTGACTCTGAGGGGCTGTAACGAAAGCCCACTTCCCATTTACTTTACCCAGCCTTATTTTTGCACCAGCCTTCAAGGAGCCCTTTTTTTCAAAAATTGTAGATGGCCCTTCATAGATCTCAACTTCTTTCAGTGCCACTGCAATTGTTTTTGTGTTGATATAGCCAAATTTTAAAAAAATGGGAGATAGTGCCAGAATAAAAACAATTGCTAATTTCCACAATTTCAACGACCGCTTCAACTTCATCCATACGATAGCAATAAAAAAAATCAAAACTGATACCAATACATAGCCACTCATTGGAAAATAATGTGCCGTATCTTGAATTCGATCTTCGAAATAAACAGAATTTGATAGGTCCTCGCCTGCTAATTTAGATTTTACAAATCCCAAGTTATTTAACAACGCTTCGCTTCGATAACCTTCTTTCAATGCTCGCTCATAATAAAATCTAGCATATGCAAAATCTTGGCTTTTTGCTTTCAAGGTTCCCAGGTTGTACAAATAACTTCCCGTATCGAATGCTTGACTGTTTTGCTCAATGTATTCTTGGGCTTTTTTATATTCTTTTTTTGCGTACAGCTCTGATAATGACTTCATTACTTCATTTATGTTATTATTTTCCATAATTTAATTATCGCCTCTCCAATGTTGTTTGCAAGCGAGAAAAAAAGACCTCAACAATAAAAGTTCAAAATTAATAAGGATTGTTTTTATGGCAATTGGTGTAGATTCTAAAGAAATTCAAGAACACTTTAATAAACTATTTTCTGCTGTTTTAATCGAACAACAGAAAATAAACAAAATTAAGCCAGCAGATGACGACAAAAAGGAAATTCTTGCTCAAAAATTGAAAGAGTATGAATTACTTAAAGGTCGAGGTTTTTTCTTTTCATTTATGGCATCAGGTAGAGGGCATGGACCTTTTGTTGAAATGGTTGATGGATCAGTTAAGTATGATTTAATTAATGCCATTGGCGTAAATTTGCTTGGTCATTCTCACCCTTTATTTATAAAGGCAAATCTAGAAGCTGCAACGTCGGATGCTATGATGTGCGGAAATCTTCTTTCCTATCAAGAGCCATATGAATTAAGCAAAGAAATACTTTCAAGATTAAAGAACACCCGTCTAAAACATTTTTGGCTGGCCTGCTCTGGTTCGTTTTCAAATGATTCTGCGCTTAAAATTTTATGGCAAAAAAAATCACCTAACTATCGTCTTATTGCATTTGAAAAAGCCTTTGCTGGCAGATCGATCGCCATGCAAGACGTTACCTACAACGCTGGCTATAGAGAAGGGATGCCCAAATCAATTGAAGTTGACCACGTTCCTCACTATGATTACAAAAACCCAACTACTGCATTGGCAAAAACAATTGCTCACCTAGATGCTCTTATTGAGAAAAATGGGAATACTTATTGTGCAATTACAATGGAACTTATTCAAGGTGAAGCTGGTTTTATTTACGGAACAAAAGAATACTATAAAGGCATTTGTGAGTGGGCAAAAAAACACGGTCTCTATATTTGGTTTGATGAAGTTCAATCGTTTGCTCGCACCCACCAGCTCTTCGCTTTTCAAATGTTTGAGCTCGAAGAATATGTGGACGTAGTGACAATTGGTAAAGTTCTTCAGGCTGCTGGCACTTTTTACACTGAAGAATTAAATCCAAAACCTGGATTAATTGCTGGAACCTTCAATGGATCTTTAGCCGCTTTAAATGCTGGTAAAACCACTGTAAAATATTTATCCGAGGGAAATTTTTACGGCAAAAATGGTCGAATTGCAGATCTCGAAAAAAAATTTCTTACAAGATTTAAAAACCTGGCAGAAGGAAGCTGTTTTGGTAAATTAAATTATTATGGAGGAGTTGGCACAATGCTTTCATTCGAAGTAGGCGATGCGAGCACTGATATTACAAACAAATTTTTAAAAAAATTATTTGAAAATGGAATCATTGCATTTTCCGCAGGAAAAGATCCAGTGAGAGTCCGCTTCTTACTCCCGCTTCCTATTCTTGATGAGCATATTGATGAAATATTTAAAATTTTAGAGAAAACTATATTAGAAATTATAATCTAATAGTTCAGAGGGATTTATGTATATTTTACGATCGGCCAGTTTAGAAGATTTGAATGATTTATACGAACTAAGTCAGCTTATGCTATTTATAAATTTGCCACCTGATAAAGACATAATTCAGTCTAAAATACAAAGCTCAATAAACTCGTTTAAGTACCCTTCAAAAAACTTGGCCAATAATCATTATTTATTTGTCTTAGAAGACTTGGAATCTGGAAAAATCATTGGAACATCGATGATCCATGCCCAGCATGGAACAGAAGAAGAACCTCATTATTTCTTCTCCGTTGATAGTGAACATAAATTTTCAAAGACTTTAAACACTGGATTTATCCATGGTACCTTGAAACTGGGTATTGATACCGATGGACCTACTGAAATTGGTGGATTAATACTTCACCCTGACTATAGGAAAAACGATAAAAAACTTGGTAAGCAATTATCTTTTGTTCGGTTCCTTTACATGGGAATGAATTCGGATCAATTTAAAGATACTATTCATTCTGAATTACTTCCTCCATTTGATCGCGATGGCCATTCACCACTTTGGGAAGCTGTCGGAAGAAAATTCTTAAATATGGATTACCATGATGCTGATATACTTTCTCGAAGCAATAAAGAATTTATTTTGAATTTATTTCCTTCTGACAATGTCTACATCACATTGTTACCAATTGAGGCAAGAAACGCTGTAGGCAAAGTAGGCGAAGAAACTCTACCGGTTAAGCGTATGCTAGAGAGTATTGGGTTTAAATACACGAACGAAATCGATCCATTTGACGGTGGTCCACACTATCGATGCAAGCTAAAAGAAATAAAACCGATTAAAGAAATGTTTGAATTAGAAGTAATGGTTCGTTCATCAATCATTAAAAGTGATCTCACTCCATTATTATTAAATCTGCCGACAGATGGAGATAGCTCATTTCGGGCGGCATATGTATTTGGTAATTTAAATAGTGGAAGCAAACCAACTTTTATCATTGATTCAAAAACTGCAAAAGATTTGGGTATCATAGAAGATTTCAGAACATGCGCCACAAACATATAAAAAAGGAACAGGTCACGCCATATGAAGTATCAACTTAAAGGAAATTTTTTCAACGGTGCGTTTCACCAACCAGCTACAACTGGTCCTCATGCTGTTGAAAATTTTATTAAACGTTTTTGCCCTTCTGATTTATCTATAAAGCTATGGGAATGCCCAATAGAACTTCGTCACGTGGATAACGTAATAGAAAGCGCTATTAGTGGGCACGCTCTTTGGAAAAAAACTAGCCTTGAGCAACGGATCGTGTATTTGCGCCGTTATCAAGAAGAAGTAATCAAAAGAAAAGAGGACATAGCTCTAGCAATTGCTTGGGAAATGGGTAAACCTCTTTGGGAAGCTCGAACTGAAGCACAATCCGTTGCGGCTAAAGTCACTGTGACAATTGAAGATTCTCTACCTCGTATTCAAAATAAATCATTTTCTAATATTATGCCTAAAACTGATGGATATATTTTTTATAAGCCTATTGGACCTTGTCTTGTCATTGGTCCATTTAATTTCCCATGCCATTTGGCAAATGGACAAATTCTTTCCTCATTAATCGCAGGCAATTCTGTTGTTTTTAAACCAAGTGAAAAAACCTGCTATTCCGGCCAAATATTAGCAGAATGCTTTGAGACTGCAGGGTTTCCTGCTGGTGTCTTTAATATGATTCAAGGTGATGGAGAAATCGCTCGTCGCCTTACAAAAGAAAAATCGTTTAAGGGTGTATTTTTTACTGGCTCCAAAGAAGTTGGAAAAAAAATCTTAGATGTTACCCATTCTGATTTATCTAAACTTGTGGCGCTAGAACTTGGAGGAAAAAATACAACGATACTTCATAAGGATGCAAACATTGAGCACGCATTTGCTGAATTGTTGAAGGCTTGTTTTTTAACAGCTGGCCAACGTTGCACATCGACATCGTTAATTGCAATTCACCACTCTATCAAAGATGAATTCATTTCTAAATTTCATGATTTATCAAAAAAACTTATTATCGATCATGCTGTCGAATATGCAAAAGAGCCTTTCATGGGTCCACTTGTTGATCAAGGTGCAGTAGATGCCTACCTACTTTTTATGGGGATGGCAAAACGCGAAGGCATTGAAGAAATCATGCGAGGTAAGGCCATAGAACGAAATAAAAAAGGTCACTATGTTACCCCATCAATTCATTTTAGTGAAAAATGGAACAACGATAGCCTATTTCTTCAAAGCGAAATCTTTGGCCCAAATGTGACTTTTATTCCATACAACGACATCGACGAAGCGATTAAAATTGCAAATAGTACCGAATACGGCCTAGCTGCATCTGTGTTTAGTAGAGATCAGTCAATTTTTGAAAAGTGTGTCGCTGAAATTGATGCCGGACTAGTAAACTTTAATCGCTCAACGGTAGGCGCATCAGCAAAACTTCCTTTTGGCGGAGTTAAGAACTCTGGAAATTATCATCCGGCTGCACTAACGACTATTGATGCTTGTGTTTATCAAATGTCTGCTCTTCAAGTAAAAGATGATGAAGCCGAAGATATTAGTTCTATTCCTGGTATCGAATTTTAATACTGCTTTTTATTAACAAGCACACCACCCAAATGTGAATTGGTTAAATTTTGGTTGGTGTGCTTAATCTGTTCCACTTCAACTTTTGATGTTTGCTGGTACAAATCCATTATTTCTTTTTTCTTCAGTACTTGCTGGTTTTTTTTGAATCGCTCTTTCTCGATTAAAATAAATGATGACATATTTTCATCTAAATTATGCGTTTTAGTAGTTTCTGCTGCGGCATGATTAAGCTCTGTGTTTGCCAAGCTTGACTCAAGATGGTCACTAGACTCATCACCTGCTAATTCCATTTCAGTGTTTGTGTCTACTTTATTTTCATGAGCTGCTACAAGGTCTTCGTTGGCCAATGAAAGTGCGACATCGCCAACATCACTATCTACATTTCTTTTAAAAGGTAAAATTTTGGCTTCATGAGAAAGACCTTCTTCACTAAGGCTGAAATCTCTAAAGATATTACTCTCAATTCTTTCATCAATGAGATCTGTAAGTGATGCGAACTTTCCACCGTTATGCTTGGTGGTTATTTCCCCGATTTCTTCGGGGGTTATAATTCTCAGAATGTTCATGATCATAAATTTTGGAGCATTCATGCCGAACTCATCGACAGATCAATCATAAAACTTGAGTGTAATGATTGGATATTCAGGTTTTCAATAGCTTAGACTAGTATATTTGAAAAAATTTAAATTTTTTATAGACAGATTGGGGCCAAATCCTTATAAAGATAACCTATCCATTTAGATTGGGGAGTGGCGCAGTGGTAGCGCAGTAGACTGTTAATCTATTGGTCGTGGGTTCGAACCCCACCTCCCCAGCCATTTTTAATTTCTTTTTACTCATACTCTTATTACGATATAACTCTTAAAAAAAATTAACATGGTAACATTTATGAAATCCTCAGTTATATTTTCAGCAAGTCATCAGAAAAAAATTCAAAGCAATATGCAAAAGTCCTACCGTGACTTTATTGAAGACATTCGTCATGATTTCCAAAGAGGGTTTGAATCAGATACCGTGAGCCCTGAATTCTTAGAACAACTTGACGACATTATCCACGACGAAACTTTTGATCAATATACTCCTCTTAAATTTTATTGGTTAAATTTAGTGGATAACCTCATTTATGTTATGCAAATGCACGAAGAACTTTTAAGCGCCGAAGATGCGACTGACGAGGATCTTGAAGAGTTAGGTGAAGTAGAGGATGAACTTTTTACTTTTTGGAATGATTCCGAATTGGCCGAACAATTTCTTAATTTATTAGATAATAACAAAGCCATTTTAGAAGCTTCTGATCATTTAGTTCCTTTACTTGAAAATCAAATAATCGCATTTTATGTTCTTCATATAAATCGATTTCATCAAGAGTTTGACGATGCATTAGTTTATCAATCTGTGCCTGAACTTGGCGAGGGCGAACTCGGACTTTACCTAGGAGATCGGCATAGATTTTTAGCATTAACAATTAAGCCTGAAACATACCCTTCTGTTCCTATATTAAAAATTGACCACGATGAATCTTACTTAATTTACGAAGGGCCGACCAAAGAAATTTCGGCAAACATGATACAGACGAAGCCTTCCATTAAAAAAGATGATTTAGAACTATTTATTCTCCCAACATGCTCCGAAGGACAAAAACAGCTTGATACATTTGCTAAAAATATCAATAAAGCACTTGAGCGCATAAAGAAATATGCCCCACATCTATTTAATACATTCAAATCATTTACTCATACTATTGTCCCAATAAATGAAGAGGGAGTGGTTAGCTACTCGATGCAATCTCTCCCCGGGTACTCATCAATCAATCTTTTTCATCGCGATCAAATAGATCTTATGGATGATTTACTCCACGAAAATGGCCACCACTACTTAAATACTATTTTAAATTATGATGAACTTATTAATGAAGATGATGATAAAATATATTACTCTCCATGGAGAAAAGCACTTCGCCCCGTAAGGGGAATATTCCATGCTAGCTTTACTTTTTACTGGGCACTGGAGTTATTTGTGGCTTTAAATAAATCAAGCAGCACTGAGTTTACTAAGGATGAAAAAATCAAAATAAAAACTCGTCTCGTTGAAGAATTTTATATGCTAGATTATTGTGAAAGAGACATAAAACATGCATACAAGAATAAAAAAATAAATAAAGATGGCTGGGCATTAATTCAAGATATATTTGAATTAATTAAAAATCATAAAAGTATCGCCAAAGAAACACTGAACGAACTTAGAACATTGTCTCCTTCTGCGCACACGCACTTAATTGATTTGAATGCTCATTTAGAAAACATGCGTAATACATACCAAAACAGCTAATCTAAA
>CAYWBR010000029.1:0-30192 GCA_964456675.1 uncultured Bacteriovorax sp.
ATTGATTCACATAATCTTTTGATTTTGGATTTTTGCCTGTAAATAGCACAAATAGCTCATCATTCGATGTACAGTGGATTTTTGTAAATTTTCCGCTAAATCCTTCTTTTTTTGCAGTAAATTCAAATACAGATGAAGTTTCAAGAACTAAATCAACTCTTCCAGCATCTAGCTTTCTCATGTTCAAAACAAGAGGATTATCACCGAAAGCAACATCATAATTAGATGGATTACTTTTTATATCACCATCCACCTCTCCTCCGTAATTATAATCTTTAATTATACCTGTTTTTTTTCCTTTTAAACTCGCTATAGATTCGAATTTGAAACTACTATCGGCTTTTCCATATAAACAAGTTTCCCCCCTTCCTATTACTACGCTTGCAAGCCCCCCGGGCAAATCATCTTTTAAACCACCAATAACACCAGTATATTTGCCCTCAGCTGTTTCTTGCACAGCTTTATTCCAAGGCAATAATTGATAATCCAAAGTATGCCCATTTTTTTTAACCATTTCATTGAAAATCTCTACCACATAACCTGGATTTTTATCTTTTGGATCACAATTAAAAGGACACCAATTATCGGCCCTCATCGAAATAGTATCGGCATGAGAACTAAAACCAATGGTAAACAATAAGAATAAAAAAGATGCGCGCATGTCCCCCTCCATGAAATATCAATTCTAGTAGTATAACCGACTTACTGTAAATTATTTGAACTGATCGAAAAATTTAGGAAATCTAGATTTTGAGTAACTTAATCTATTAAAAAAGCCACCCGAAGGTGGCTTCTAAAATATATAATTTATTTATAATTAGTCATCTAGCATCGGTTTACCGGTTACTTTTGTCTCAAACGCAATATCTTGGTCATCATCTAATAAATCATCATCCTCAAATGTATCAAGATCAGATTCATCAGCTTCAATATCTAGTTCTTTAAGCACACCGTAAAATGCCTTATCGTCGGCCAGGTCAGAAATAATCGATTCAACGTACTTCATTGGATACTTACGAACGAGTTCTTCAATCATCTTCGCAAGTTTACCTTCACTTAAGATTGCTTCTTTTTTCTTAACGTCTTTCCAAAGTTTTATATAGTGATAGCGACAGTATCCTGCACTTGTAGAAGGATTATCACAACCCCTAACAACACATTCATCACTTTCTATTTTAAAAAGTTCCATATCGCGAATAGCTGCAAACACTTGGTCAATTTTAAATTCTTCAGAAAGTGCTAAAATTTCTTCGGCCAAAGCTTCTTTAATATCATCATCGGCAGTCGGCTTCTTACGTCGAATCGGTACTTCAACAACATCTTCCACTTCATCAAAAGTCATTTTTACTTTTGTTGGCTTTTCGGATTCGAAATCATCATCTTCATCTTCTTCAACAACCGAAGATACTCTTTCTTCTTCATCTTCAAAAGGTAACTCATCTGAATTAATTTTTCCTTTTCCTTTTGCTTTTAATTTGGCTTTTTCTTTATCTTCTTTTTCTTTTGCCTTTGCTAATTCACGAGCTTTCTTCTCATCATTTTTTTGTTTTTCTTTAGCAAGCTTTTCTTGTTCTTTATTTTTTTTGGCCAATAGTGCAGCATCCGCTTTTGCTTTAGCAGCAAGCTCTGCTTTTGAAGGCCCTTTTTGTGGAGCCACTACTTTTTTTGCTTCAACTTTTTTTGCTTCAACTTTTTTTGCTTCAACTTTCTTAGCTGGAACAGAAACCTTAGGAACAACTTTTTTTGCTACTACTTTTGCAACTGCCTTTGTCGCTACAACTTTTTTAACAGGTGCTTTCGCAACTGGTTTTACGGAAACTACTTTTTTAGCGGGTGTTTTAGCTGAAGACTTTGTCGCAACTGCTTTTTTCGCTGGCGCTTTTGAGGGTACTGCTTTTTTTGGAGCTGGTTTTGCTGACTTTTTGGCCTCTACTTTTTTTGCAGGTGCCCTAGACTTTGCTGCCGGCTTTACTGGTTTTTTTGCCACAGTTTTTGTCGCTGGTTTTTTCTTCGCCATACCTAAATTCTCCAAAATTTTTTTAAACAATTTTAATCCCTTTAGATCGATAAAATCTAAGGCATAGAAATATCATTAGTAGCACTGTTTGTGAATGGCAAGGGAATAATTACATATTCCCCAACTACTCTTTTATTTTAAATCTTTTAATTCATTGGCAGCAATAACAATTCTTTGAATTTCTGAAGTACCTTCATAAATTTCAGTAATCTTTGCATCTCTAAAATGGCGCTCTACAGGATACTCACGAGTGTAACCATTGCCGCCCAACACTTGAATAGCTTTAGTTGTGATATTCATACAAGCCTCAGAAGCAAAAAGTTTTGCCTGAGCTGCCTCTTTTGAATAGGGCATATCATTGTCTTTTAAGGCACTTGCCTTCTCAATTAAGAGTCTTGATGCAGCAATATTCATTGACATATCAGCCAGCATAAATTGAATTGCTTGAAGTTCAGAAATTGGTTTTCCAAATTGTACTCGTTCTTTTGAATATTTCTTTGCAAAGCGAAATGCAGCTTCTGCAATTCCTAGTGCCTGAGAAGCAATGCCAATTCTTCCCCCATCAAGAGTTGAAAGGGCGACTTTAAAACCTTTGCCGACTTCACCTAAAATATTAGTTTTTGAAACTTTTACTTTATCTAGAACAATTTGAGCAGTTGATGACCCCCTGATCCCTAACTTATCTTCAAGTTTTTGAACTGCAAAACCTGGAAGATTTGTATCAACGATAAAAGCTGTAATCCCTTTATGGTCATTAGTTTTAGTCGTTTTTGCTAACACAACTGCTACACCAGCATCTTTACCGTTGGTGATAAAATTTTTCGTTCCTGTTAACTCGTAATAGTCACCTTTGTCTTCGGCAAATGTTGCAAGTGTTCCAGGGTCTGATCCAGCATTTGGCTCAGATAAACAAAAACATCCAATGACTCCACCTGAGGCTAAACCTGGCAAATATTTTTTCTTTTGATCTTCAGTTCCAAATGTCAAAATAGGCCAAATACAAAGCGACGTATGAGCTGATACCAAAACGCCTGTTGAGGCACATCCACGAGAGATTTCCTCAACGATAATGGAGTAAGACATATAATCCATTCCAGCACCACCGTACTGTTCTGGAACGTATGATCCCATAAATCCATTCTCAAATAATTTATTCACTAAATCTTTTGGAATCTCACCGTGCTCATCAATAGAAGCAGCTAGAGGAGCAACTTCAGCATCTGTAAATTTTGAAACCAAGTCTCTAATTTCTTTATATTCTAAATTTAACATAATTTACTTCCTTACTATTTACCTTTGAAATTTGGTGCTCTTTTTTCAACAAAAGCTTGAGTTCCTTCACGCATATCCTCGCTTGAGAAAATTGCTGAGAACTGACGTTTTTCAAGTTGAAGCCCTTCACTTATTGTTAAATCCACACCGTCATTGATTACTTTTTTAGCAATGCTAACTGCAAAAGGAGAATTTTTTGTAATCCCTTTTAGAGTATTTACGGCCTCAGTCATCATCTCTGCTTTCGTGGCAAATGATCTTTGCACTAAACGAAGTGATTTGGCTTCTTCTAATGTTACATTTCTTCCCGTGTAGATAATTTCTTTGGCCATTGGGCGACCTACTACTTTTGCCAACCGTTGAGTTCCACCAAAGCCTGGTATTAAACCAAGCTTTACCTCTGGCTGACCAAAAACTGCATTAGATGTGGCATAGATAAAATCACAGGATAGTGCCATCTCACATCCTCCACCAAGTGCAAATCCATTCACACAAGCAATAACTGGAATTTGTAAACCTTCCATAAGAAGTGTTACTTGTTGTCCCAATTGTCCAAAAGTATAAGCGTCACTTGGAGTCATATCAGACATTTCTGAAATATCGGCTCCAGCAATAAATGCCTTCTCACCTTCTCCAGTGAAAATCATTCCTTTTACAGTAAAATTTTCATCTTTTTTAATTTCTGCTAACAACTCTTTAAGTTCCGTTAAAACCTCAATGTTTAGTGCATTCAGTTTTGTTGGACGATTAATTGATAGAACTAAGAAGTCCTCTTGTTTTTCAACTTTTAATGTATTCCAATTGCGATTAATATTCATAGAAACCTCTTCCTGATTTTTTGCCGAATCGACCAGCAAGAACATATTTTTTTAATAGTGGACAAGGACGATATTTAGTGTCTCCTAAGCCCTCATGCAAAACTTCCATAATAGCTAGACATGTATCAAGACCGATAAAATCTGCAAGCTCTAATGGTCCCATTGGTTGATTTGTCCCAAGCTTCATCGCCTGATCAATATCTTTAACTGAAGCAACTCCCTCATAGAGAGCGTAAACCGCTTCGTTAATCATTGGCATTAGGATTCTGTTTACAGCAAAGCCAGGAACATCATTAGCACGAACAAATACTTTGCCCATTTTTTCTGATACCTCTTGGATCGTATCAAACGTTTCATCACTTGTTTCTAAACCTCTGATACCTTCAACTAATTTCATGACAGGTACTGGGTTCATAAAGTGCATTCCAGCAACTTTAGAAGCGCGTTTTGTCACTGCTGCAATTTCTGTGATTGAAATCGAAGATGTATTGGTAGCAAGAAGTGCTGTAGGTTTTGCAATCGCATCTAAATTTTTAAATATTTCGAACTTAATTTTTTTATTTTCTGTCGCTGCTTCAATGATTAAATCAGCATCTTTTAGATCCTCGATCTTAGTTACACCGCGGATTAAACCCATGGTCTTTGTAACAAATGTTTCATCCCACTTGGCTTTCTCAACACCTTTTTTAAGTTGAGTATGGATAAAATCGATTCCCTTTTTTAAACCTTCTTCTGATACATCAAAAACCAGAACCGAGTATCCGGCCATGGCCGCGACTTGTGCAATTCCGCGACCCATTTGGCCTTGGCCCACGACGGCGATTGATTGGATTGATAGCATGGTGCCTCCAAAAAGCTAAAGTTTTCATACCTTTACAAAAAATTTTGCCCCCATCATAGCGAGGAAGACACTCTTAAACAAATAAAACCTTGCCAAGAAATGAATTTTGAAATAAAAAAGAGTCTCGTCTTTAATGACATTGCAGAGTGTTGAATTTTATTTAATTTTAAATAAGTAACGTAGGAGTTCGTTGTGGCAAACCACAAGTCATCAGAAAAAAGAGCAAAACAAGACATTAAGAAAAATGCTGTTAACAAAATGAATGAATCTAAAGCAAAAACTGCTGTTAAGAAAGTTCGTGATGCTATCGCGGCAGGTGATAAGAAGACTGCAGCTTCTTTATTAACAACTGCTCAAGCTGAATTAAGAAAATTAGCTAAAACAGGTGTTGTAAAGTTAAATGCAGCAGCTAGAAAAACTTCTCGCTTAGCTTCTCAAATCAACAAAATCTAATTTTTTGATTTAAAAATTTAAATATTAAAAGGCTTATCGAATGATAGGCCTTTTTTCTTTATGGCATACACTTCAAGCGAATAAATGGCTTTAAATAATCTGATTTCAATTTGGCCAAAATCTCCATTTCAGAAAAAACACTCTCCAGCTCTGCGCGCTCTGTTTCACTAAAAGACTCATTTGTCTGAAGTATTTGACGATCATATTGCGTCAGTTTTGATTTTTCTTTTACTAAACTTGGAAATTTAGATTTTTGAAAATGTCCTTGCATAAAAACAGCAAGCGATCGGTAATAATCGTAATCTCTATCTGATTTTTGAATATTATAGAAGAATTTGCGTGGAGATTGATTAATTAAATCAATTAGCTTAAAAAAATCAACTTTTGACTCCTCTACGTTTTCATTCAAAAACAATAAATTCGCTTGGTGCGACTCGCGATCAAACTTTAATCCCTCTGGACGCATAAGCTTTAATTTAATAATTATTTGATGAAATTCTGCAAAAGAATTCTCTACTTTTTCTAAAAGCATTTCTTTATAAACAGAAGACATTTCATAGCTTAATTCTTGTAAAACTGTATCTAATATTTTAGCTCCTTCCCAAAACTTAGGAGCTTCAACTATGGTTAAATTTATTAATTTTTTTTCTTCTAGTTTCGAGAAAATTTTAAGGTCTTTACTAGATAAAATAACCAGTAATTGATTATGAACAACCAACTGCGCCTGAAGCCAAAAAGTTAAGGTTTTATCATTAATAGCTTCTCCATTTAAGGCTAAAACATTTGATGCCTCACTAAACAAAGACAAATTTAAATATCTTTCCTCTAGGAAATTTCTATTAAGATCTGGGCCAGAGATTAAATCAAAATTAATGTTCTCTTTTAGCCTATTTTTAAAAAATGTTTCAATGAATGGATCTGAAATTACATAGACGCATGCTCCATCTTTAGGAGTTTGGTATTTTCTCAAAAACTCAAATGGTGAAATTTTAGAAGGCATTTAAAATCAAATCCTTAAAACTGCTTGCAGCACTACGGGCAGAATCTTGAAGAGATTTTTCAAAAATCCCTTCATTTTTTACGTAATTCACATCCCCACCTAATCCTGCCAGGCGATCATTTGTGACTCTTTGGAACGAACCTGTCATTAATAATGTTTCATTGATTATCACTTTTGGATGTAGTTTTAAATGGGGGGCAAGATTTGATTTAAACAGCTCAATTTCTTCAGCACTTGGACGTTTAATTAAAATTAAATTAACTGTAAAATCAAAGCTAATTTCATTTGGATAATAAAAACCAGGACGGCTACCAAGAGAAGTTTTGTTATGAGAAAATTCGGTGGATTTTGCCTTCATCGCTTCATTGATTTTCTCTTTTGAATCAACAATGCCAATTAAAACTGCGTCAGCTTTATCACTTTCACCCGCAATAACTTTCAGGTCTTGATATTGGTTTAAAACACTCACAATTTCTTGAGTTACTAAAGCCCCTGCATTTGGAAAAACTGATCGATTAACAAACATTGGGACAGCAATTTTTTGAATATCGTAATTTAGCAACGGATTATCTTTGTAACTTACATGATATCCAGCACATGACACAAATAGAAAATTAATCACAAAAAAAGAAAATATAAATGTGGTAATTTTTGGTTTTTTTATCATAAAGTCATTATAGTAAGCACGGTAAAGGAATTCTAGTCGAATGAAAAAAAAATTATTCAAATTGGATTTAAGTGAATTTGTGGGTTTTAAGGAAAAAAACCACAATAATTCAACATTTACCCCTAATCTAAACTCCTCGCTGCAAAAAAAACTCGAGATAAATGACGCATTTAACTTCATTGAATTGATTAAAATATGGCCTGAAATTGTGGGTAATAAAATTGCAGAACACACTATTCCACTTAAAAATACGCATAACACCCTTGTTATTTTAAGTAATCATTCGGTGTTTGTTCAAGAATTAAGCTTTATGGAAGTTGAACTTAGAAAAAAAATTCTCATTAAATTTCCAAATCTTGCAGGAAGTATTAAACAATTAAAGTTCATCGTTGATTCAGATTATTTTCAAACACAAAAAAAATTTCAACAAGTAACCGTGACAAAAAAATCAAAATACGAACCACCTCATCCATTCTCTCCCGAATTTAAAAAATTAAAAATTGAAGCCGAACAAGCGATGAAAGATATTGAAGACCCAGATTTAAAAAAAAATTTGATTTCACTTTATTTTCAAGCAAAAAGCAAAAACTAAACTGGCAGTGGTTTGTTTAAAATTTCTCGATAATAAAATAGCACACCCAAAATAATAATTATCAAGAGGGCAACGATTAAAAAAAAGTAAGTATCATTTCTTTTAGGAATATTTGCCGCTGATTCTCTACTCGCTTTTTTTAGATCCTTCGCATTTATTTCTTGAGTTACGTTCTCTTTACTAGATGCCTTTTTTCTCTCAACAAGTAACTTTCTCTCTTCTTGTGGCCTTATCTGTAAAGGCTTTGCTTCTGACTGCTCAACTTTTTTTTCTTTTTTGACGGTATCTATTTTAACCGGTGACGTAGGCACCAAAACTGCTTTTGCACTTCCCGGACTAGTTGCCATAAACTGGGTCTTAGTTGCTTCATCTACAGTTTCAGGTTTTGGCGAATCATCGAGCGCTAAACTTAAACCACTATCCAGTAAATTGTCAGTCATTTTAAAATCATTGCGTTGCTTAGTAGGGCTTAAGTCGGGATAGGCCAAATCCTCATCCTTTGGTAAATGAACAGGCTCTATCTTATCAGACAGAATATCTTCTGCAGACTGCATTTTATACTTTGGTGCAGTGGCTTCTTTTTTAGCGCTTTCAGTTGATGGCTTATGTCCTGCATTCGATTTACTTGGCTCCATATCAGGATAATCTAAATCACCTCTATCTGGAACCTTCACACTACTCATATCTGGATAGTCAAGATCGTCATTCTTTGGAATCTTTACTTCCTCTTTTGCAATTTCTTGATTATTTTTTTTATTGAGATCTTTTACATTTATAACCAAGGTAGAATTTGATTGCGAGTCGTAATTTGATTCGTTGATAGATTCACGATTTAACACCAAAGTCTGATCTGGAGATTGAGTTTTTATCGTGCGATTTAAACTTGATGTTCCTTCATTCTTATTTTTTGCCGATAGTACTGTTGGAGCTTCTGATATTGGATTAAACCCTTGAGGAATATCACCAATTAAATATTTTTCAATTAAATCTTTTTCTTTAATCGAAAACCAATAGCCATTTCCAGAACACAATTCGTCCTCTGGTCCTAAGGCGCCTTTATTAAAAAATTCTACGACCTTTTCTTTTGAAATAGGTCCTAGTATTTGATGTTGTGTAGTTCTAATTAACCAATTTCTTTCCATAAATTATAAGAAAAATCCTAAAAGACCTTTTAAGTCTTCGTCGTTAAATCTAAGTCCAGCACTAACCGTAGCACTTCTTTCTTTTCTTAAGCCGTCTTCCATGGCCGCACGTCCATATAGCACATTCCAAATTTGAGCTTCTGCTGAAAGTCGCATATTAGGTCCTATATTTTTGCGATAATCAAATACTTCGAGAGAAAATTTTGTTCCAAAATCTGGTATGAAATAATCCATCCCAACTCCTCCCGTTGACTCAATCAACCCACCTCGGATAGCAAAATCATGAATTTTTCTTCCGACCTGTAAATTAAAACGAAAAGTATCTTTTTCTCTTTCACGTTTTTGCTCAAATACAGTTGTTCCATTTGTGATTGTCGTTGTTTCTTTTTCTTTCTCTGGTCCAAATTCGGATGTCGCCAAACCTAAAAGATAAAATCTTTCAGGTGAAGGATAGATCTTTAGACCAACCTCACTGGCGGCTCCACTATCTGTATTTACCCCAGTAAATACTTCCAATTCAGTCCTAATAGCATCAGCTTTTCCGACTAATTTCTTTACACTTGAAAGAGTATCTTTAACTTGATCAGCAATCTCTTCTTCAACAACAAGCTTTCCAAGCGTACCTTTTCCTCTTTTTACGTCAGCAACAATGGCTTCAAGATCTCCCGTAAGCTTTTGAGTATTTGCCAAAATTTGTTTGATGTCAGACATTGCGGAATCTTGATTTGTTTTATCTACTTGATAAGCAATTTCATATGAAAATGATTCTAAATTTGCAATTAGGTTATTAATTCTTTCTTCATTTCCCTGAATTGTTCTTTTTAGAGATGCCGTAACTTCACGAGTGTTTGCGACTACTTCTTTTACATTTTGAAGAATCGCTGTAATTGGTGGTTCTTGACCCTCAGGAGCAATAGATGATTTCAAACTCTTAACAATTCCCTTAACGTCACCTAAAATTTCAGAAGTCTCTTTGACTAAATTTTCAATTCCGGCAGCTTCTTCAGAGTCAAGGAAGTCATATTCTTTTAACATTTCGTGCGAATCACCAATGTAAATTTCTAAATATTTATCTCCTAAAAATCCGATAGTTTTAATTCTTAATTTAGAGTTCTGAGTAACATTGATTTTTTTTAAAATTTCAAATTTAATTAATGCTTGATTTCCCTCTAATTCAATAGCAATAATTCTTCCCGCATTAATACCTGCTACTTTAATTGGGGTTTTCGGAAAAATTCCCGACGCATCTTTTACAATAGTTCTAAACGTTTTATATTCACCAAAACCTGATTGATTGGAAGTAATTTTTAACGACATAATAACAATAACGACAATTGTAGCTAATGCTAATAATCCAACTTTAAATTCACTCACTGAGTAAACATCCTTGTTTTATAGTCTTAAAAATTCACGAACTAAAGGATGTTCGGAGTTTTTAAATTGATCAACGGGTAAATATTCTACAATTCTACCACGATCTAAGAAGGCTACATAGTCAGAAATTTCTAACGTGGCCCTTACATCATGAGAAATTATAACAGTTGTTAATCCATTGGCTTGATTCTCTTTGGCAGTATCAACAATTAAATCGTTGACCATTTTCGTTGTAATTGGGTCTAATCCAGTTGTCGGCTCGTCGTAGAGCATAATGTGTGGGCTAAGTGCCAAAGCTCTGGCAAGTCCCACCCTTTTTCTCATCCCGCCGGACAGTTCCGAAGGTAGCTTATTAAATGACTCTGGCTTTAAACCAACAGCAATGAGCAACGATTCGGACTTATCGTTAATTTCTTTGGGACTCAATTTTGTAAATTCTTTTAGCGGGAAGGCAACATTTTCCACCGTTGTCATAGAATCGAACAAAGCTGCATATTGAAAAAGCATACCGTAGTTACGTCTAAAATCTCTTTTTTCATATTCGTCGAGTTCATTTAAATTTTGGCCAAGCACAACAACGTTGCCCTGAGTGGGTTTTACCACTCCTAAGATATGCTTTAATAGTGTAGACTTTCCAGCACCAGAAAAACCTAAAATGGTTGTAATTTTATTCTTAGGAATGTCAAAATTCAAATCTTGCAAAACTGTATGATCGCCAAAAGTTTTTGTTACATTTTGAAGTGAGATAGCTGGGTTATCAAATTTCATAGCACTCTCACCAAAAAAACGGTTAGGAAATAATCAATAATTAAAACAGATATCATACCCCAAATAACTGCTAAATTTGTTCCGCGCCCAACACCTTCTGCACCTTTTTCTACTTGAAAACCAAAATATGTGCCAATGACTGAAATGACAAACCCGAAAACTGTTGCTTTTATAATTCCTTGCCACAAATCTGTCACAAACATAAATTCAGATAATTTTGAAAAATACATCGCTTCATCAATCATCAGGGCACTAGTACCAACTATATATGATCCCACATTTCCAATAAACAGAAATACGGCAGACAACATTGGAAGGGCAAGTGTTCCAGCTAAAATTCTTGGAACTGCCAGGTATTGAATGGAATTAATCCCCATGACTTCAAGAGCGTCAACTTGTTCAGTTACTTTCATTGTTCCAATTTGTGCGGCCATTGCCGAACCAGCTCGGCCCGCAACGATTAGTCCTGTTAAAACTGGTGCGAGCTCTTTTGCCAGAGCAATCGCAGTAACTGCGCCAACCAAAGAATCAACATTAATTAACTTAAAACCAAAATAAGTTTGCGTCGCTAAAACCATTCCAGTAAATCCGCCGGAAAGTAAAATAATAAGAATACTTTTATTGCCGATGAAATAAAGTTGCTCAATAAAAAGATGAACTCTAAATGGCCGCTTAAATACCCAATAAAAAAAACTCGACGTAAAATACATTATACGACCAAGCCCATCTATCGACTCTTTTATTGATTCCCCAATACCTTCGACCCATTGATGAAATCGCTGGTATAAGTATTTTGAGAAGAGCCCAAACTTATTCATTTTTCCTCCAGCGAGTAAACACGAGGAATTCGAGGTAACAGTGAACAAAATAGCTCGTATGGTATCGTTTTTGTATCGTCAGAAAATTCTTTTAAGTCATTAGGTCGCTGACCCCAAAGAGTAAACATCTCGTGGGCCTTGATACTTCCTCGAGCCTCAATTGGAAATAATACTTGAGTCATATCCATATTCACTCGGCCAGATATTTTCCCCTTGAATCCATTGTGATAGAGGCTCGCTCCCGCGTAGCGTGTGGAAAAGCCATCCCCATACCCTATCGCAAGAATAGCAACCACGCCATCGTACGGACATGGCGTTGATCCATAACCAATTGGCGTTCCTTTTTTTACATCAAAAGTTCGTACTATATATGTTTCGAGTCTTGAAATAACATCGCCATTCCAATTTGATAGATGTTTATATTGATCTAAAAGTGAGCTAGGTCCATACATCATAAGACCAGGGCGCACATGGGTTTCATCTACATTCATTTTTTGTTCGATGGCACCAGAATTTGCCATAGACGTTCGCTCTATATCAATGCCAATTGATTTAAAAAAATCTTTTACTTCATAAAAACGAGCTCGCTGCCATTCATTTCTTGAATTGCCAACCATTGGATATGAGCCATTCGCATAATGAGTCATCAAATGATAAATAGATTTTCTACCATTTGTTTTTAAAATTTCACCAATTTCTTCTAGATCACTAAGATTTAAGCCTAGTCGATTCATTCCTGTATTAAATTTTAAACATAGTGGTAAGTGAGAAAAATCTCTATGAGAAAATATGTACTTCAGCTCTGAGACGTTAGATAAAACAGGAATTAATCGTTTTTCTAAATAGATATTTACATTTTCATGCAGTTCTAATTGAATATCAGAAAATACATAAACATCAACATCTAAATCAGGTAACTCTTCTCTGATTTTCAAAGCCTCAAATACAGATGCACATCCAAATTCTCGAATTCCAAGTTCAGTAAATGCAAATCGAACTAAGGGAATCATTCCATGGCCATAGCCATCTGCTTTGACCATGAATATGGTTTGGGCCGAAGGCGCTAATTCACGTATTAAATCATGGTTTAATCCTAATTGATTTAAATTTACAATTAATCGGCTTCTAAATTTCACGAATATTCTCTCTACCCCATATAAGTTCATGAGTTCGTTGTTTTGCTAAACGCTCTTGATATATTCGCTCTTCAGCAGTTAATTCTTTCTCATCCAGTAGCTGCATAATTGCTAAAGAAGACATCGGTACTTGGCGAATTCGCGGCTTAATATCTAACGCTAAAAATGGTTCTGCATCTTCAAAGTATTTCCAGTACTGAAATTTTTGGGTATAATCTTTAACATCATTATAAAAATCTTCAAAACGATCAGAATTCACAATTAGAATCCAATGCTTAATACTAATTTCTACAAGTTGAAAATCAATTCTCGTTTGCACTTCCAACTTGCTAGTAAAATCACTAAAAAATTTTTCAAAATAAAAGCGCATAGATTTTCTTTTTTTGATAGTTTCAAAAAGTGAGGAAAAATCAATCAGCACTAACTCTGAATTATTTAAAACACCGCTACTTGCAAAAATTCCATTGTCAAACATTTGGAGCGCTTCGAATGATCGTATCTGACGGTTGTCTGAACTTTTTTCTTTATTGGCCCTCAATAAATAATTCGCATAAATACCATTTAAAAACTCTTCAAATAAATTCCAATCAAATTCTTGGAAGAAAGCTTCAACTCTTGTTTTTATAAAAATGAGCTTATCAGGATGAGCATCGTTTCCTTTAACCATAAGAGAAACAATGTCCCCCCCCATGGCTTCAGTCACTATCTGTGCAGCCATATTTTGTGCGAAGGGCTCAATTCCTTGTTGGCTCTGACTGCCTAACCATAAATTTGGTATCATTCTAAATTTTGCAGATGATGATAGTGGCGAGATTAATTTTTGTCTGTTAAATGAAAGTTCCAAGTAAGAAAATTCATCAATTTCTTGTATGCGCTCGAAAAAAACTTCGACTGCTTTAAAAAAATCAACTTTATTTTTTAAGTTATCTACATCTTTGGTTAGTGTTGACATGAATTGACGATATCCCGCTCGTTGATCATTCACTTCGCGATTTTTTAATAACGCCAGCAATTCATTTTCTTTAATCTTTGCCTCTTCTTGAGTGTGAAACAACTTATCTTTAATTGATTTAAATTCGAAAAAACGATTCATTACGGCCCTAAATTGTTCCGCAACAAACATTCCACTTTGTATGATTCCAATATGCGAAATATTAAAAGTAGATATTAGCAGAGGCGATGCCTTTTCGTTTGCATAAAAAATAAGACTAATTTGATTTGATTGAATGCTTGGATGGTCTTTCAGTGTTAAATTTCCATCACTCATCATGCGAATATCAACAAATGCTAAATCTGGCGACGAGTCTTCAAGGCCTTTTAAAAAACTTTTTAAATCCTCATAAAAAAAAGGAATAATCCCCATAGACCTAAGTTGAGTAGAAAAGAATTTAACTTCCTCAATATTTTGAAATAGAAGGGCTACTGACAATTGCTTATTTTGAAGGGCCATCGAGTTATCATCCTTGATAAAAATGGATCATTGCTGTCTATTAAATTATGCCTTAGAGTTTACCTAGGTTCAACGTAATTAATCAATGTTTTTTTGTGTGGAAATTCTCAATGAAATGACACAAAAATTGCTCTACGATTTCTTCTGTGGATGCCCTTTCTAAACATGTTAAATGCATTTGTGCTAATTCATACAGAGAACTTCGCTCAAGATAAAGTGCCAAAAGTACCTCGCGACCTAATTTTGCCAGTGGGCGAACTGGATCGTGCTTAATTCTCTCAAAACATGTTTCAAAAGGGACATCAAGAAAAACCCCCAGCACTTCTGGATGTTTTTTTAAACCAGCCACTGTCATTTCACCAAAAGCCCCTCCACCTAAAGACAAGACAAAAGGAGTTTTACACGTATTAATAATTTTAAAAAGTAACTCATTTTCGAGCTTACGAAAGACTTCAAAACCAACCCTTTCTATTACTTCTCCAAGGTGTTGTTCGCTAGAATTTTTATGGAGCTTAAAAAGCTCTTCATCTAAATCAATGCCTGACCAGGCCTTGTCATCAATTTTTGAAAGCTGGCTTGCTAAAGACTTCCCAAAAGTAGTTTTGCCTGCGCCACTAAAGCCTGCGACCACGATCTTATTGCAGGAAAATATATAACTTTTTGCTTTAAAATTATCCAACCGACTATCTCCTTTTTCCATGATAAAGCATTTTAAACCCTTTACCAAAAGAAAAGCCTTTGCTAATTAGTTGGCTGTTTTCAATTATAAAATATAGGTTTTAACAATGAGCACAATTCCCCAAAAGAAATTACCAGCAACTCTTCACTTAAAAGATATGCACCCTGACGTCATTGACGAGCGTATTATTTCCAATGAAACACCATGGGTAGAAGAACTAGTTCGAGAACTTGAAGAGGATAACGATGGTGAAACTGGTCCGAAGCCTAGCTTTGTTAAGCTAGATTTAAAAATCACGCTTCGCGATACAAAATTTTATGGTGAATACGTTGTCGTCAAATCTAAGATTAATGCTGAATATTACGCGCCGTGCATCCGTTGCTTGGCCTTAACCCATCAGGTGATTGACACTGAGGTAAATGGGCTATTTTTACACGAGTCATATGCTACAAAGCCTGAATATCAGGAGATTTCATCATATTTTATTGAAAATGAGGAAATGGAGCTATATTACCAAAATAAAGGGCAAGTTGAATTAAAAGAATTTATCCATGAACAGATTTACATCGAACGTGACGGTTTCCCCAAGTGTGAGGGCGAGTGCGTTAATAAAGTGCTTTTTTAGATTTTACTTGCCACATCGAGAGAGTTGACGTAAAGATTATCGTCTAAATTTATTATTAATCGTTTTAGAAAACAGTTGTAGAGATTGTTGATAGATTGCGGAGTATAAAATGGCAGTTCCTAAGAAAAGAAATTCAGTTTCAAGAAAAGGTTTAAGAAGAGCTGGTCAGCACCATAAACTTTACAGAAAACACCCAATGAGCTGTTCAAACTGTGGTTCGCACACAATGCCGCACACTGTTTGTCCAACATGTGGCTTCTATAAAGGCAAGCAAGTAGTTGAGATTAAAGCTCCCGCTGCTGATACTCAAGAAGCTTAATTAAAAAATAAAATTCTTTGTTTCCAAATGATAGAAAGGCCCTTAAAACATAAGGGCCTTTTTATTTTCAGGTGCCAGGCACCCTTTAGAAACACTTGAGATTGTATCTTAGAAGGATTTTTATGTACGAATCAAAGATTCTTGGAACAGGGATGTACGTTCCAAAAAAAGTTGTCACAAACAAAGACCTCGAAACCATTGTTGAAACATCTGATCAATGGATTACAGAGAGAACAGGAATTCGTGAAAGAAGAATTTGTTCTACTGAAGGTGGAGAATTCCCAACAGATATGGCTTTAATGGCAACGAAAGATGCTCTTAAAGCAGCCAATCTTCAACCTAACGATATTGATATGATCATCTTCGCTTCTGTAACCCCAGATGTGAAGCTTCCAAACTCTGCCTGTATTTTACAAGTAAAACTCGGCATCACAAATAATTGCACTTGCTTGGATATCTCTGTTGCTTGCTCTGGTTTTGTTTACGGAGTAAACATGGCCAATTCGTTTATTAAAACCGGAATGTGTAAAAACGTTTTAGTTGTTGGCTCTGAAATGCTTTCTCGCGAAGTAAATTGGAAAGACAGAAACACATGCATTCTTTTTGGTGATGGATGTGGTGTTGCCATCGTGGGTCGCGCAGAAGCAAACTCTCAATCAAAAATACTTTCTACAATTTTAAACTCTGATGGAACAGGTGGCGAATTTTTTGACCAACCTATCGGTGGTGCTGTCACTCCTATTACTTCAGATCACATAAACGAAGGCACTCACTTCATGCAAATGAAGGGAAAAGAGATGTTCAAAGTGGCCACAAGAACTCTAGCTGAAAATGGGAAAAAAGTTCTTGAGATGGCGGGTGTGAATTTAGAAGAAGTCAATTGGGTAGTTCCTCATCAAGCCAATATCAGAATCATTGAAACAACTGCTAATCTTCTAGGATTAGAAATGGATCGTATGATTGTTAATATTGATAAATACGGAAACACATCTGCGGCAACTGTACCGATTGCTTTCCATGAAGCCATTCAAGACGGCCGTATTAAACGTGGTGACTTAGTGCTCTTCGATGCTTTTGGTGCAGGTCTCACTGCCGGAGCAACTCTACTTCGTTACTAATTTCACAAGGAAAAATGTATGACAAAATCAGTAACCCTACTTTTCCCAGGTCAAGGATCTCAATATGTGGGCATGGGAAAAAATATTGAAGGTCACTCTGCGTTTGAGCTTTTTGCAAAGGCCAATAAAACACTCGGTTTCGATCTTTCAAAAATCATGCTCGAAGGCCCAGAAGAAACCTTGAAGCTCACAGAAAACACTCAGCCTGCTATATTAAATCATTCAGTTGCTCTATATCTAAAAACTAAAGAATTGCTAGATAAGCACAATGTAAAAATTGATCGCGTTCTTGGTCACTCTGTTGGTGAATACGCAGCACTTGTTGCTGCCGGTGTATTATCAGTAGATGATGCCACCAAAGCCGTTCATCTTCGTGGCAAATATATGCAGGAAGCTGTTCCTGTAGGCACTGGAAAAATGTTTGCTATTTTAAAAGTCCCTGAAGCAGTTGTGGAAGAAGCCTGTGCTGCAGTTTCAAAACCTGGCTCTATCGTATCGCCGGCAAATTTTAATGAGCAAACACAAATTGTAATTTCAGGTGAAAGCGAAGCTTGTCTTCGTGCCGTAAAATGGCTCGAAGAAAACTACAAAGAAGCTCATCGTTCGATGGAATTAAACGTGTCGGCTCCTTTTCACTCAAGCTTAATGAAGCCCGCAGCTGACAAACTGAAAGTAGAATTCCAAAAGATGAATTGGAATAAAAACACTATTCCCTATATCGCCAATATCGATGCGATGGAATACGCGGTAGGTACTAATCCAGAAATTATTCAAGCTAACCTTTTTGAGCAAGCTTACGGCCCAGTGCTATGGACTCAATCAATTTTAAAATTAAGTGATGAAACCCTTTGTTTAGAAGTTGGCCCTGGACGTGTACTAATGGGATTAGTTCGAAAAATTAATAAAAATATCAAAGTATTATCTATGGACAAAGAAGATGCTTTTGCAGAACTAGAAGATCTAATTAGAAATTAATAATTAAATGCGATCATATATGTAAAGTGGTCGCACCCTTCTTCCTTCTTGAATTTCAATTTTTTCATTAAAGAGATAGAGTTCACTCAAACTCTCCATAAAGGGAATTAAAATATGCTCATCGAGATGAGGCGATAATAGAAGACGTTTCGCTTCTAAACGATCACTCTTTAATAGACTTTCTAGAATAATCTTGATCGTTGTTCCCCCTACTCCCGCAATCAAACAATTGCCATTCACCACATACTGCAAATCTTCACCAGATGAAGTATGAAAAAAATATTTGAAATCGTATTTGGGATTTTTGGATTGTCGAAAAAGAGCTTTTAGTCTCTCCATTATATGCGGAACTTGGTCCACAAAATGCACTTCACTAAAACGTTCACTTTTTAATGCATAAATTCCTATATAACCATGATCACAGCAAAAATCCCAATAAGGCATATGATCAAGCCCACGATCAACAAAAATTTTCATTCGGTTAGATACTTTAGGCTTTGGCAATTTATATTCAGAGTTCATTAAGGTTTTATATCTATTTACTTACCAGTTAACAACATGCTTATCAAAATTCTTACATCTCAAATTTTCTTATTGAACTCTGCCCACTTTCTTTCTATTCTTTCAACAATTTTCAATATTAATTCTTAAGATAATCTAAAAGGTGCCTGGCACCATGGAGAAAAGATGAATATTATTTATCCAGACTTAAACGCAAAAAATATTTTGATCACTGGTGCATCAAGAGGACTTGGTAAAAAGATGGCAGAAGTAATTGCACGTCAAGGAGCACATGTGATTTTCAATTATCGTGGTGATGAAACAAAGGCCATGGAGCTAAAAGAAGAACTTATAAAACTTGGAGCAAGCCAAGTTACTGCTCTTAATTTTGACGTTACAGACTCAGCAAAAGTAAAAAATGAACTAGAATCTTTTATTGAAAAAAACGGAGCAATCACTGGCCTTGTAAATAACGCTGGAATTTCGCGAGATGCCCTTTTACTTCGGTCAAAAGAAGAAGATATCGATGCAACATTGAATACAAACTTAAAATCCGCAATGATGATTACTCAAGTTTTGACCAAATCTATGATGAAAGCAGAAAACGTTTCGATCGTTAATATATCTTCTGTCGTAGGTCTTATGGGGAATGCCGGTCAAACGGCATACGCTGCTTCGAAGGCAGGTCTTATTGGATACACTAAATCGGTGGCAAAGGAGCTAGCTTCAAGGAATGTGCGCTGCAATGCGATCTGTCCAGGCTTTATCATTACCGACATGACTGACAAACTTGATGAAAAAACAAAAGAAGGATATTTATCAGCAATTCCACTCAAACGCCTCGGTGCTTCTGAGGAAGTTGCGAACTTAGTTTGCTTTTTACTGTCAAAAACATCTGGTTATATCACCGGAGAAACAATAAAAATTGACGGCGGATTGTATATCTAATAAAACAGATTATCTGTTTTTTATAATTAGGATTCGGTTAGACACACACTGGTCAAGAGTTTTAAAAGTTTTAAGGAGTCATAAAATGATGCAAGACAAAGTAATCAAATTAATCAGCGATGCTACTAAGATCGATGCTACTAAAATCACGTTAGAAACTAGCTTCGTTGACGATCTAAATCTCGATTCATTAGATATCGTTGAATTAATGATGAAAATGGAAGACGAGTTTGGTGTAGAAATTCCTGAGGAAGACGCTGAAGGTCTTAAAACAGTAAAAGACATTGTAACTTATTTAGAAAAGAAGCAAGCATAGTAGTTTTTTCTTAAAGAAAGCCCCTTTAATGGGGCTTTTCTATTTTAAATCCCCAAAAATTTTAATATGGAGGTTGGATCATGACTGGGCAAGCACCTAAAACTTTGCACAGAGTTGCCATTACTGGAATGGGAATGATTAATGGTCTCGGACACAATTTAAATGAAGTCTGGGCAAACGCACTAGAAGGAAAATCAGGGGTAAGCCTCATTGATTCTTTCAATACAGAAAACCTAGGAACAAAATTCGCCGGAGTGGTTAAAAACTTCGAGATCGCAGATCATATTTTAGCAGCGAAGGAAGCCCCTCGCTACGATCGCTTTATTCATTTCGCGCTTCACTCTACTTACGAAGCAATGACTCACGCAGGACTTTTAAATAGCAATCACTACGATCCGACTCGCATGGGTTGTATTATGGGCGTTGGTATCGGTGGTCTTCCAGAAATCGAAAAAACAATGATAACGATGATGGAAAAAGGACCCAAAAGAGTTTCTCCATTTTTTATCCCAGCAATAATTCCCAATATGACAACGGGGTTGATTTCTATAAATCATAATCTTCGAGGTCTAAACTATTCTATTTCTTCTGCTTGTGCTTCAGCCGCTCACGCCCTTTCACAAGCCAGTTACGAAATAATGATGGGAAGACAAGACGTGATGGTTTCTGGTGGAGCTGAAGCAGTTGTATCAACATTAGGCCTTTCGGGCTTTATTAACATGAAAGCACTCTCAAAAAGAAACGATGAGCCAAATAAGGCTTCTAGACCTTTTGATACTGATCGTGATGGCTTTGTTATGGGAGAAGGTGCCGGTGTATTAATTTTAGAGAACTACGAAAAGGCAAAAGCACGTGGAGCAAAAATCTATGCTGAGATTATTGGGCATGGAGCAACTTCAGATGCTCACCATATTACCGCTCCCCATCCAGAAGGAGACGGTGCCTACAGATGTATGTCTATGGCCGTTCAAGATTCAGGAATCGATCCAAAATTAATTGGTTACGTTAATGCTCATGGAACATCAACTCCTTTAGGTGACATTGGCGAGACTAAAGCGATTAAGCGCACATTTGGTGAGCATGCAAAAAATCTTTATGTATCCTCAACAAAATCTATGACGGGTCACCTATTAGGTGCTGCTGGGGGAATTGAAACGATATTCTGTGCAATGGCATTACATACTGGTATGATACCTCCGACAATAAATTTGGAAAATCAGGACCCAGAGTGCGATTTAAATTATGTTCCAAACAAACCAGTTGCTGCAAATATCCAATATGCCCTTAACAATTCATTTGGTTTTGGTGGAACTAATTCGTCTGTCGTACTAAAAAAAGTAGATTAAAAATTTGGAGGCAATATGTTTCACTACAATTCTTCATCTCTTGAAAAACTAGACCCCGAAATTTTTGCCCTTATTCAAAAAGAAGCAAAGAGACAAGAATATGGATTGGAGCTAATTGCTTCAGAAAATTATACTTCAAAAGCAGTGATGGAGGCTCAAGGCTCTGTCTTAACCAACAAATACGCCGAAGGATTACCAAAAAAGCGCTACTACGGCGGATGCGAATTCGTAGACATTGCCGAAGAACTGGCAATAGATCGTTTAAAAAAAATATTTGATGCCCAATATGTAAATGTGCAACCTCACTCTGGTTCGCAGGCAAATATGGGGGCATATTTTTCACTTCTTGAACCAAAAGACAAAGTTCTAGGTATGAATCTGGCAGAAGGTGGGCATCTTACGCACGGGTCTCCTGTTAATTTTTCTGGTAAATTGTTTGAATTTGTTTCTTATGGACTTCACCCTGAAACAGAACTTCTCGATATGAACATGGTTCGAGAAATTGCCAAGAAAGAAAGACCTAAACTTATTGTTGCAGGGGCTTCAGCCTACCCTCGTATTCTAGACTTTAAAGCATTTAAAGATATCGCAGATGAAGTTGGTGCAAAACTCATGGTTGATATGGCCCATATCGCAGGTCTGGTTGCTGGAGGAGTTCACCCAAACCCAGTGCCATATGCTGACGTTGTCACTTCAACAACTCACAAAACACTTCGTGGACCCCGTGGTGGAATTATTTTAACAAACAGTGAAGAGTTAGCTAAAAAGCTTAACTCTAATATTTTTCCCGGAATTCAAGGTGGACCACTCGAACATGTTATTGCAGCAAAGGCAGTTTCATTTTACGAAGCACTTCTTCCTGAATTTAAAATTTACCAAGAACAAGTCGTAAAAAATGCGCGAATTTTGGCACATATTCTTATGAGTCACGGAATTGAATTAGTCACAGGTGGAACTGACAATCATCTACTCTTGGTAAAAACTGATTCAGTAAAACTATCGGGTAAAGATGCTGAAAAGGCACTTGAGCACGCCGGCATAACTTGTAATAAAAATATGGTACCTAATGATAAACGCTCTCCTTTTATCACTTCAGGGGTACGCTTGGGAACTCCGGCCATTACGACTCGTGGCTTAAAAGAAGAGCATATGATTATGCTTGGTAACTGGATTCATTTAGCGCTAATGAATTCTACCAATGAAAATTTATTGAATAAAATTAAAATTGAAGTTGAAGAACTTTGTAAAAAATTTCCGGTTTATTAACCAGTAGAGGGTCCTATGCACTGTCCACAATGCCATGCAGTTGATACAAGAGTAATTGATTCGAGGTCAATGCCAGATTCAAACAGCATTAAGCGCCGAAGAAAATGCGATCAATGCGATACTCGGTTTACAACATATGAAAACATTCAGTGGCAAATGCCCCAAGTAATAAAAAAAGATGGGCGTCGAGAAAACTACAATCGAGAAAAAATTATGAAAGGCTTGAAAAAAGCCTGTCAAAAAAGACCTATTTCCGTTGATGAATTAAATAAGTTAATTGATGGTGTAGAAAAATCTCTTATCGAAAGTTATCCTGTTGAAGTAGATGGTAAATTTTTAGGTGAACTCGTAATGGATCGCCTTAGAGAACTTGATCCAGTGTCGTATGTTCGGTTTGCCTCATTTTACTGGGACTACAAAGACATTGAAGATTTTGTTTTTGGCCTTCGCCACAATCTCAATTGTGAAAAAACGATTACATGCCATAATCAAAATGAACTATCGAATAACGAGCTAAATTAGAATTTAAATAAAACAAGGTTACTATTAATGCAAAAAAGATCTCTTTCGCGCGAATATGCTTTCAAATTTACCTATAAATTTTTACTTCCTGATTTTAAAGAGGACAAAGATTATATCTTAAGCGACAAAAAAAATTTAGATATTTCGCTAACTGTTTTTGATGCTAGTTATTTAGAGGAAGACTTAGAACACCCTTTAAATACAATCGATGGCGAAGGAAAAAAATTTGCGCGAGATTTAATTTTTGGAGCATTAAATAGTGAAATTAAATCTATTGAATTAATCACTAAATTTTCTCAGCAAAAAAACACTGATAAAATGGAAAAAATTAATCTCGCCTTGCTATTGCTTGGAACATTTGAAATGCGAGAAGATGCAAATACACCAACAGCTGTCATCATCAACGAGTACGTTAATATGGCAAAAAAATATGGCCCTCCTGAGTCTCAAGGTTTTATTCACTCAATTCTTGACCGAATAGGGAAAGAAATAAGAGGCTAGACGACCATGTCACTACCAAGCAGAGAATTTTTGCACGAAATAACCCCTGCAACTAGACTTATCCTATGGATATCAAACGATCCCTTAAGCTTAAAAACACCAGGTATTAAAGAATGTGATTACCTGAGTGATGGACTTATTAATAATTTCATCAAGGCACAGCCCAATTCTACGATTGCCCAAAACACATTTCATACCCATAGTTTTGGGAATAAACTGTTCATTGCTTTTTATCAGTATTCTAAAACGACTCTGGCCGACATTGATGATGTCTTAGGATTAATTTCTGACAAAACTGAAAATTCAGATCAAAAATTAAAAATAGTGCTTGTTCAATCTCAGGACACCAATAAAGATTTATTGGCAGAATTAATTAGACGGTATAGGCAATTTGAAATTATTAACTATTCTTTTTGATCTAAAATTTTTAGTAGATTCTGGTAGGCTCGCTTATAGTTTCCAGTCATCCAAAACTCTTCAGTCGATTTTATCCATTGTTTATTACGAACAAAGTCGCACTCATTCATTAATAGCTCATGAGCATAATTATGGCACAAAATAAATAAGGCCTCGAGTGGAGATACACGATTGCTATCTAGTCCCCTTGGAAACCCTAAGCCATCTGGTCTTTCATGGTGAGTAAGTAATAAATGCCTTACGTCATCAGAAATACTTTGTAACCTTTCAAAATACTGTGCCGAGATATACATATGGTTTTTAACAAGGGTTTGAGAGTCCGGATCTAATTCTCTAAATGAACTAGAATCTATATTAATGATTTGAGCATGGTGATCTTTTTCTAAAGAAATATCTTTAAATAAAGAAGCAAAAATCAGTTTTTTATAAATAGTTGTAGAGTTCCATGTCATTAACTTTGCTACTGCCGAAGAAAGATACGCAGTCAACATTGCATGGTCAGAAATATAACTACGTTTCAATTTAAAGCGATTTAAGAACTTAACAAGATCAGGATGATCACTAATTTCATCTTCTACATTTTCTAATGTTTGATCGATTTGCTGGATAGTAATTTCTTGAATTCCAAGATTTCGAATAATCTCTCTGGTAAATTCAAAGGAAGTAGCTGCGTCCTTGGCCAGTGTGACTGTTGTGGTACGCTTATTTAATAATGCCTCATAATCAGATTTAATTAAAAAAATATCGTCCATTCCCTTATCGCGATATTTAACAATCAAATCAACACTGCCATCACCTTCTTCTCTAATTTTAATATATTTATCGTCATTAATTTTAATAAAAACTTTGCACATAATATTATGTAACAAAAATTCGTCAATCTTCATCTGACAAAAACTCAATTTTTCATTAGTATGGGTTTTTCTCAAACTATCAGATTTTACAAATACTCTTTCAATACTCTTTCTAAGCATATCGTCATCAAAAGGCTTCACTATATGATCATTCAAAGGATTTAACGCGAATAAATTTCTTAAAGAATCTATATCGCGTGGTTCAGCAGTTGATACCAAAACAAATGGAAGCTTAGGTCTACTTTTCTGTACCCATTGAAACACTTCACCGCCATTACCGTCATTCATGCGATAGTCACAAAATACTAAACCAACGTCTTGATCTTTTTTGAGAATCTCTATGGCCGAATTGCCTGAACTTGCTTCAATTATTTTGTATTGACCAATAGTTTCGATCATCATGAACATAACTTCACGAATTTCTTCTTCATCATCGACTATTAAAATTTTTTCTATGGCCAAAATAATCCTCTACAAAATCAAACAAATTACTAGCTATTATAGCATTTTAAAATTATTGCCCACCTTAAATTTAGCTTAAGGTTGAGCCTAACACTTCGGTACTTTTCGAAATAATTTTAAGTTAGTTTAGTAAAATCATGGAAGCGCACATAGGTATGTGACCCATGACTCACAATTATCAGCTTTTATTGATTCTTTAAAGACTCCATTCCCAAATCCTTTTCGATCAACACCTTCCCAAAACATTTTTACTTTAGAAAAACCTGCGTCTTTTAGTAAATCTACCAACTCTCGATTATCCCACATTCTCCAATCATAACTAAAAACTCGTTTGTAAGTTATACCTGATTTATGATCTTTGAAGTGGATAGAATAAAAGCAATCTGCGGTTAAAGGATTATATTTTTCACACTCCCAAATATATGTATGATTTTTGTGTTTTACGGATTCAATGCTCTCTTTTCTTGCCTCTGTCCCGCCAAATAAATCAATGAAAAATGCCCCTTTGTTTCCCTTGAACGATTTTCTCACTGATTGAAAATATCGGAGAAGCTCATTGCGCTCCTTAAAAAAATAATACGAAAAATTGAATGCAACAATTACATCACAATGAAAAACATGCGGATCTAAAACATTACCTCTAATATACTTTACTCTTTCCTGTTCTTTTTCTGATAAATTAAAATAGTGATGATCAACTCCGTAAGTGATCGGCTCTAAATCCAAATCAATACCATGAGAATTGTGTTTGCTACTTTGTTTAACCCATTCACATGCCAACTTTCCTGTGCCACAAAAATCTTCCCTTAATGATATAGGGGCTTTTTTAAATTCCTCTGTATATACCTTATTAATAAAATTTATATCTGCTTCCGGATTTTGAACCGAAGCTTCATACAGACGATATTTGTCTAATACAGGTAATTTTTTTCCAGACACAGATACTTCATTTTGTTTTTTCTTTGCCATTTTTTTCTCAATATTGTTGATAAGATTTAACTTCGACTATTTTTGATGAATACTTTTGATTTATTTTATTTTTACATTCAAATCGCTGATCATTGGTTATGTAAACCGCACGGGCAAGTTCAATAAACTCTTGATCAAATTCTTTTCTTCTTTCTTTATCGCGAATATCATCTTCAATTTGCCATAATTTTAAATTGATTTCTTCTAATTCAATTAAGAGTTCTTGATATTCACTAATTTTTAAATTTTGTAGAGTCTCTTCCAATTTTTTTATTTCTAATTGAATATGCGAAAGCTTTGCAACGTCTTTAATTTTTTTATTTTTTATATAAAGAATTGATAGTTTATCAAGAAGTTCACCAAGAGATACAACACATTCGATTTTCATAAAACCTACACCACACCATCGTCTTCTTGCTCTGGGTAATCAAATGATCCCCCAACTTCATTTATTTCCAAATATTCTACATCAATTATTTCGTATTCAAACTCTTTTACAGGTGTTTTGACCAATACTTCATCCCCTACACTTTTTCCAAGTAACGCTTTACCAATCGGAGATTTCCAACTGATCAATCCAATTTTTGTCTGAATTTCATCTACTCCGACTATATAATACTTGTGAATTTCTCCGAGTGAATCACTCACCGTAATCGTTGCTCCAAATTGAACTTTTTTTAGGCCAGCATTGCGAACCGGATCGATAACTTCTGCTTTTTCAATCCGACTGGTTAAAAATCGTACTCTGCGATCAATTTCTCTTAAGCGCTTTTTACCATACTGATAATCCGCATTTTCAGATCTATCGCCATTACTTGCGGCCCAGGCAACAGTGCGAGTTACTTCTGGTCTTTCTATTTTAAGCAAATGATCTAACTCACTTCGAAGTTTTTCAAAGCCCTTAGGTGTAATATAGTTCTTTTCACTCATGATTTACTACTATCTGGTTTTGAAAAAATAGGAGATGTTTTATCTAATCGTTTTTGATAAATATACTGAAATAGTCCACTTGCCCCTTCTTGAACAAGATCGAGTACGTGGTCAAAATCTTCGATGGAACCATAATAGGGATCGGGGACATCTTTCCCGACTCTGCTCGCAATAAAATCCCCCATAAGAAAAATTTTTTGCGAATATAAATTGTCTTTATCTAAAGAAAGAACTGCACTTTTGTTATTCTTATCCATGCACACAATAAAATCAAATTTTTCAAAATCCTCTATTGTGAACTGACGAGCGCTACTGGGTAGAGCAATTCCTCTGGCATGAGCACGATCAAGCATGCGCTGATCAGGCGATTCGCCCTTATGATGATCGGATGTTCCAGCCGAATCAACAACAAATTCATGAGCGCGGTTTTCTTGGTATAAAAAACTTAAAAATGCTCCCTCCGCAGCAGGAGATCTGCATATATTTCCCAAACAAACGAATAAAACTGATGTTCTCATAAAATAGAATTTTACCCATAACCTAAAAATTATGCTATTAATTTCTATATCAACTTCTAAGAAACGGAATAATTTATGAGCGCACAACCGGTCATTAAAATGGGTCACCCTACACTTAGAGAAAAAGCACTGTACATAACAGAAAAAGAGTACAACACTCAAGAATTCAAAAGCCTCCTCGTTGATCTCTACGATACAATGAAAAAAGAAGGCGGAATCGGTATAGCTGCTCCCCAAATTAATATAGCTAAAAGCGTTGCACTCATCGAACTGCCCGAATTCTCAGAGCGCTATGGGAAACTTTCTGCTAGTGGCTTGATAACAATAATAAATCCCAAACTCACCATATTAAGTTCTGAAACTCAAGGTTTTTGGGAAGGATGCTTATCTGTACCTGGCTTAAGAGGATTTGTTAATAGGCCTAAAAAAATACAAGTTGAATTTCTAGATCAAAATTTCAAACCACAAATATTAGTAGTTGAAGATTTTTTGGCGACAGTCTTTCAGCACGAACTTGATCACCTATTTGGCGTTCTCTATATCGACAAAGTTGAAGATCCGACCCAAATTTCTTTCATAGAAGAATACGAACAGTTTATTCTGCCTAAATTAAAAACTTCAAGTGATAAAATAAATGAGCTTGATTAAACCAATTGGAATTATTCATTCCCCCTACAAAGAAAAATTCGCCACTCCGAGACAAGGTGGATTGAACCATGCAGAATCGACTTTGGAACTTTTTTTAACAGAAAGAGAACTTGAACGCTTAAGAGGACTGGAAAACTTTAGCCACTTATGGGTCATCTTCCAATTTCATTTAATTGATGCAGATAAAGCAAATGGGCAAATCTTAGTTCGCCCTCCTCGCCTTGGCGGTTCGTCTAAAAAAGGAATTTATGCTACAAGAACTCCTCATCGCCCCAATCAACTAGGCCTGAGTGTTGTTAAAATTAAAAAAATAGAAAAAAATATAATTACAATTATTGGTGGTGATTTTGTTGATGGCAGTCCCTTAATAGACATCAAACCTTATATTGCTGAAGATGCTATTTTAAATGCCAAATATGGATGGACCGAAAACGTAAGTGAATTACAAACTTTTCAAGTATCCTTCAATCCCGACATTTCTCTTTCAATCCAAGAAAAGGAAGAATTAACAGAACTGTTAAAACTTGACCCACGGCCTGCCCATCAAAGAGAAAATGAATCTAAAACTTACTATAAAGTATTTATTAAAAATTATAATTTAACTTTTACAATTGAAAGCAATCAGACCATTTGGATAGAAGAAATTTCTACAGTGAACAGCCCGTAGACGCTCCCTTTAAACTAAATCCATCCGATTTAACTTCTGCGGCTGGCACAATCAGCGCCTTGGTTGCTGGCTTTGTTTCGATTTTCTTTTTTAAATCTTCCTTAGTTTCGCAATCTTCAGTTTTTTTATCAACATTCTTTATTGTAGCATCTTTGTTTTTTACACTCTTACTCTTTGCTGTTTTCTGAGTTTCGGCCCTAACTACACCTAAAGTAGCAAGACTTAATGAAATAACAAAAACAATAAATAACACTTTCATATTTACCTCAATTAATTTTTTGAATAATTAAAAACTTTTAATCTCATCACTCGACGATAGAGACATCTTGGAATAATTTTTAAAATTGTCATCACTATTTTCATTGGCAATGGAAAAATAAAAAATGTCTTTTTACTATCAATGGCATTCTTTATTAAACAAGCAGCCTTATCAGCGTTCATCAGAAAGGGCATCTTATGATTGTTTTTCTTGGTGAGCGGAGTATCGACAAAGCCGGGCAATATAGCTGTTACGTCTATACCGTACTTTTCAAGATCGAGGGAAAAAGACTCACACAAAGTTAAAACATATGACTTTGAAGCGGAATAAGCACCTGCACCAGGCAAACCAACCATTCCTGCCACAGAAGCGGTTGCAACCAAATGACCTTGTTTTTTAGGAATCATTAACTCACATGCCACATCAAAAGAATTTAAAAACCCAATTACGTTAATCCCCACAATATCTCTTGCGGCATTAAAATCTGGAAGAGTTGTTTTACTCCCCACAGATCTTCCTGCATTTGCAACCATGATATCTAAAATTTCTTCAGGCCCTGCAAAATCTCGAACCGCAGATCGCAAAGACTCACGATCAGTTACGTCCACCTGGTAAGTTTTTAATAATTTGTATTTATTTTTAATTTCGACGGGAAATTTTAAAATATCGCGAGCACAGATCCCCACACGGTGGCCCTCTTTCAAATAAAGAATCGCTAACTCTAAACCAATTCCGGTGGTTCCTCCCGTTATAAATATATTCACGACATCTTCCTTAACGTGCATCTTCATTTGACACTCAAGTTATTATTTTAACAAAGAATTTTCTAAAAAATAAGTGATAAGCATTGAATTTCGTGGGTTATTTTACCAAAAAATCTCTCGTTTTTACATAAAAGTTTTCTTGACGGATAACAAAGAAAACCTTAGATTTAAGGCTCACATTTCGCGGGGGCGTAGTTAAGTTGGTTATAACGTCTGCCTGTCACGCAGAAGGCCGAGGGT
>CAYWBR010000030.1:0-4428 GCA_964456675.1 uncultured Bacteriovorax sp.
TCTTCTTTTATAAACAAAGGATTATCAGAAAGGGCTCCGAATACGTGATGAGTAGACAAAATTATCAATTTTTTGGTTTTAAACTTCGTGGCCAATTCTAAAATGGTATTGGTTCCAGTTAAATTCATACGTATTCGTGAATTATTATTTTTTAACGGAGTGACATGACTAACTCTCGCCAAATGAATAACAACATCAAAATTATTATCTCTAAAAAGTCGTTCAAAGTTATTCCGAGAATAGGCAAATGTTTGTTGAGTAAAATTTGGCAAGTTGCTAAAGTCTTTTATTTCTCTTGAGTCTACACCATGAATAGAGTGCTCGGGATATTGTTTCAGTAGAATTTCAGCAGTTAGACGTGCTAACCCACCACTAATTCCAATGATTAAAATTTTTAGAGATTTATTGCTTTCGACTTTTGTATAATTCATTTTTTTACTCTCACGATTTGATTTTTTAATGAAGAAAAAATACTAAAACCGCGATCTTGAATTCTTCTTTTTTTCATTAACCCTTCGTTCATTAAATTTTGAACGCGCGCTTCGAGCTCATTTACAATTAAATCTAGTTCTTGGTCTGCACTGTCTGGAGACAGATTTTCAGGTAATAAAAATGGAGCACCAACATATATATCAACTGGAGAAGGAAGTGGAATAAGGTTTAGGCTAAGTGGTAGTGCGGGAATGTGTAACAATTTTGCTAGGAATTTAGAGTGATAGACAAATGGAAAAAATTCTTCGGCACCGACAACTGCAATCGGCACAATTGGAACTTTTGATGTCAGTGCCATACGAACAAAGCCACGTGTAAATTTTTGAAGTTTGTAAAAATCTTTAGTACTTTTAGCTATGCCAGTTACTCCTTCAGGAAACACTAAAACGGATTCGCCTCTTTTTAGTAGCTCAATACAATTTTGCCTATCTCCTAAAACCGCTCCTCCTTGTTGGGACCAAAGCCCTAAAAAAGGAAGTCCAGTTAGAAATCGCTCAACCATTGGTCTAAGTATAATTGGCGTCTCAAATTCACATGCCATTGCGGTACAGATAAGTATGCCATCGATAGGAATTTGACCAGTATGATTTGAAATCGCTATAAAATTCTTGAGCGTATTCGTTTGGAATTCTTTGTTTGCATGCACTCGCACATCACAATAGTGCCTGTAAAAAGGCCAAATAAATTTTAAATCTCTAATAGCAGATTCGGGTTTTAAACCCCAAGGATCTGGATTTTTACTATATTTTTCCTTGATATTTTTTTCTATTAATTTGAAATTTGGCTTCATATTAATTTAATTCTAGCAAAACCTGCTAGCTTCACAAGAAGAAAGCAAAAGGGATATAATTCAATTGGAACTTCGAAGGATCTTTATGAAACATCAAAAAAATAATTCGTCAGGTATTAGAGAAATGATCTCACAGTTTCAGCAAGAAATTGTGAAAACGGGAGTAATTGGTAAAAAGATGCTTACAGCTTCGAGAACTAATGCTCACCTAAAAGATACGTATGAAGAGCTTGGGCGAATTGCTTACGAAGCTTTAAAAAAAGAAGAAATTGATTGGAATCATCCTCGGTTAAAGCATATGCTTCAAACAATAGAGGCGTGTAAAAAAGACTTAGAGGAAATAGAAGAACAGGTGCAAAAAATTAAATTTGCGTCATCGCCTGAAGATATTTCAAAAAATAAAAAATCAACTGACTGAGTTTAATTCTCTTTGCTCTAGAATGAAACCAACTAACGCAAATTGCAGCTCTGGTAAGCCTTTTTTAGTCTCAGCTGAAACAAAAAAGAACTGTCGCATATGCTTATATTTTTTACTCATGGATGGTAAAAGTTTTTGTAGCGCTGCTTTTTCTTTTTGAGTTTTTAATTTATCCATTTTGTTAAGTACGATTGTAGAACTATTAGGGAAATTATTCATGTAATCTAAAAATTCTAAATCGCTATCTTGAGCCGGGTGACGCGCATCTTGTATATTGACAATTAAAATTTGTGTCGATAAATGTGCAAAAAATGCATTCATTAATATATTCCAATTTTTGGACATCTCTTTTGATACTTCAGCATGCCCATACCCAGGTAAATCAAAGAGTATGCATTTTTGAACAGATGATTTGTCCTCACTAACTATTTCAAATTCGAAAACGTTGATTTCTCTTGTACGTCCAGGAGTATTTGAAACTCTCGCCGTTTTATTTCCATAAATGGAATTAATAAGGGACGATTTACCAACGTTGGATCTTCCTACAAAGGCAATACCCGGAAGAGTATTTGTATCTAAGAATTGGGCCAATTGTTCAATGTTGGAAATTCCATAAATGAATTTTGCACTATGTTCTTTAATTTTAAATTTCATTTCTCTCTCCAACAATTATAGATCTAAACACGATAGCACAGTTTTCATTAAAAAGAGAGGTTGAAATGGGAAATGTTTTAGACTTTGAAGTAAATAGCTCAAATGTTGATGATAACGTAAAGTATGACAGTTTTTTAGAGGTTATACCACTTCAAGGAAGAGCATTTAAGTTTAAGATACACCGTACTCGTTATTGGATAAAATCACACCAAAAAACTTTTTTTTGCGCTACTACCTCTACGGTTTATCTTTATTCGAATAAAAATTTCTCATATTGCTTAGAGTGGGACAAAGCTATTAACTCACGCCCGAAGTGGAAATTAAAACTTGAAACAGGATATCCATTTGCGATAAATGGGATAGATGCAGAATCAGTATTTTTAAAAGAAGGTGACCGTGTAAAGATTGGATCGCACTCTTTATTTTTCCCCAAATCAAAAATACTTGCCAATGATAAAATTAGTGAAATTCAAACGGAGATAATAGAAAGTAAACTTCCCATTTTTCTTCAAGGGGAAACCGGGACAGGCAAAACAGCTATGGCATACCGAATTCATCAGCAAAGTGGTGTGCTTGGAAAATTTGTCCATTTAAATTTATCGTCTATTAGCTCAAGTCTATTTGAATCAGAAATTTTTGGACATACAAAAGGTGCCTTTACTGGGGCCATGAATGAAAAAATGGGGGTACTAAGAGAAGCCCATAATGGAACATTATTTTTGGATGAAATCAATTCACTGTCGTTAGAAATGCAAACTAAATTATTGCTTGTTTTAGAAAATCAAAAAGTGCGACCAATTGGGAGTAATATTGATATTAATGCATGTTTTAGACTAATAACTTCTAGCAATGAATCATTAGACGAATTGGTTTCAAATGGTCGTATGAGAAAGGATTTTTACTATCGAATTAGTTCCGGTGAAAAAATCCTGTTGCCAAATATTAATTCAAGTGAAGTGTATTTTTATGAAATCGTTAATAAGTTGGAGAGTGAATTAGATATTATTATTCCACGAGCATTGAAAGAGTTTTATTGGGGGATTAAATGGGAGGGGAATATTAGAGAGTTGAAAAACTATCTACAAAAAAAACGAGTGCTTCAAGGAAAGAGAATCAACTATTGTCTTCAAGATGATAACTTGAAAAGAAGTAATCGAAAAAATTTATCCTACTTATTAAAAGATTGTAGTGAGCTAAAAACGTTAAATGAGATAAAAAAAGATTATGTTAAATTAGTTTTTGAGCGCTGTGAAAGAAACATTACGGCAACTTCACAGATATTAAATATTTCTCATGGAACAATACGAGCGATACTCTATGAAGCTAAAATATAATCAATAAAAACTTCTTCAATTTCAGTTTCTAGATGGTGATGTTTTAAGTAAGAGTTGACCTCGAATTTAACTTTGTCACGTATAATTCTTTTTCCTTCATCATCTAATGGTAGACCAGGCACAACCGGTTCAATATTCATCATGAGGTGGTCTTTGATTTCCACTTCGTGATGTTTTAAAATAGATACGCCTTCTCTGTTTTTAGTCTGAATGACAAATTCAAAGTAAACTTGTTTGTTTCTTTTTGTATCTTCTAAGAGAAGTTGTAACCCAACATCTGTAAAACGATACTGTCTTAAGTATGCGAGATGATAACGAGGCTTTTTTATCTCTTCTTGATTTATTTCCCAAGAAAATTCAGTTTTAAAAAGATTCTTAAATTTAGCATCATCATGCATATGGCTTTCAAAGTTATCGATGATTTGTTTCTTTTTATGATCATCTAATGGTGTTGATAAGCCACTAGGTATTCCCAGATGCTCTATTAAATGCTTCAGTTCATGAACTAAATTGTGGTCGGATTCAATACTGTTTTTAATCTTGCTATTTTTAAACAGCAATTTAATTTCAAGCGAAAACTCACTAGTTTCATTAAATGGTTTAGGCTCAAATTTTTCTACGGGTAATTCAGGACCAGTTAAAATAATGGAACCTGTGGCGGTGGCTGCAACGGGAGCACCGTGAGCGTCTGCTTTTGCCGGAGCACCGTGAGCGTCTGCTTTTGCCGGAGCACCGTGAGC
>CAYWBR010000030.1:4528-29363 GCA_964456675.1 uncultured Bacteriovorax sp.
TCTGCTTTTGCCGGAGCACCGTGAGCGTCATTAGATGTAGCGTGGGGGTCAGCGTGAGATGTTCCATGTCCGGAAGTATTTTCTTTTAGTAAAAAAACTCCGAGGTCAAGTTTGTTATCTTCTTCTATAGCAAGATTATTGCTTGCGGGAGCACGAAGGGCCATTAGTCCATTTTTCACAAGGCTGATTTCTTTAGTAATAATTTTAGTACCAAATAGAATTGTGAACACTCCAATCATGGCAAAGGTTGTTTTAAAGGGATTAACTTTAAACGACCCTTTTAGTTTTAAAACAGGAGCTAGGAAAAGATCTTTTTTATTTGCATTTTTAAATTCATCAGATCGTAAATAGAGAATTCCTGCATGCAATTTGCCTTTCACTAGATGCAGATAATGCTGCGAGTATCCGATCAGTTTAAGAAATAGTATTTTAAATTTAGGACCAATAGACTTTATCTTTTCTAAGAAAATTGGAATAGATTTTTTAAAAATCTCAAAGTAGTGAGGGATAATGTCTGGAGTGAGAGACTTTGTCGTCTTCCACAGTTTATCCCCTATTTTTTCTAGAATTGCATTGATTGCATCTTCTATTTTTTCAAGAAATTTCATCTTTAAAACACCTCATATTTTTATCGGTTAAATTGTTTGGAACTTTAAGTTGTACCTTTTTTTAGTTGAGTGCTTTGCTTGGTTTTTGTGGAGCGATGGAGTATTTTGCCTTTTCTTAAATGTGTGGTCACAAAAACTTTGCCTTCTACTTAAATACCCGAAAAGTTCCTTCGAGGAGTTTATATGCAAAAGAAATTATTTTTGTTTTTTTTACTTTATTTGGTTTCATTTCTTTTTTATGGATGCTCTGCATTGTTAGAAGAGAGGAGTTTTGTAGATGAAATGGACCGAGACTCTGATGGATTTTTTGTTGCGGGTCGAGATTTTCCTGTCACATCTGGGGACAGTGGCGAAGCCTTTAGGTCCAGAAGTGAAATTTTAAAACGCACTCCAGCAAGTAAACGTAGAAAGGCCATAGAGGATGAAAAGTTATCCATTGAAAATGAATTAAGAGATAAGTTGGCACAGGAAGATGAGGAAGATTTACGAAAATTTCATCGCGATAGTGAGTATATGGAAAGTGATTCTGAAAAGTTATATTACTTGTCGATGGGCGCTCAGGAGCGCACTAACTATGTAAACACTAAAATTCAAGAGTTAAGTGATGAAGAGTCGCTTAAGAAAGATTCAAGAGAGTTTCTAAAAAGGCGTTCTGTTAGAAGTCAAGAAATAGCGGAAGGAATGAGTAAGGACGACGTTGTGAGTCTCTGGGGAAAACCTACGAAAATTGAAGTTGCCGGACACCCAAAGTTTGAAAATGAGCGTTGGTCATTTGCAGAAGGTGGTCAGGTGAAAAGAATTTACTTTGAAGCTGGAAAAGTTCAAGGTTGGTCTCTGGATTTCTAAAGGGAATTGGACTAAACTCCGTAAAAATATAATTAAGGAATTAATATGCCAATTCAATCGATGACAGGCTTTGGTAAGGGTGAAGCCAAAGATGATAATTATAACGTAAGCGTTGAAATAAAAAGTGTGAATAATCGCTTTAAGGATATTCGCTTTAAAATACCTAGTCATTTAAATTCACTCGAAATGGAGCTTCGAGAGCTATTGCAAGCTAGATTTGTGAGGGGAACATTTGATGTGTTTGTTGGAGTAAAAAAAGCAGAAGGAAAAAACAGATTCGATGATCTTGATGAAGTAAAAATTAAACAATTTTTAGAAAAAGTAGTCCCAACTTTCGAACAAGCTGAAATTGAATTTAAGTTTAACCCTACTGATTTTTTGCGTTCAGAGTTTTATAAAGATCAAGAGTCGACAGGGGATGAGCTTAAAGATCTTGTGACAAAGGCGTTTACTTTGGCCATTGTGGATTTAGAACAATCGAGAAAAATTGAAGGCGAAAAATTAAAGGGTCTTTTAGTCAATCATTTGGCAGAATTTTCTGCAGCTTTCAAAGTTATTGAATCAAACGCGGACACTTTTACAAAGTATGTTGAAGAGAAGCTGAAAAAGCGAGTTCAAGATTATAAGGCAGAAGTAAATATTGAAAACTCCCGCATGCTCCAAGAAATCGTTTTTTATTTAGAAAAGATAGATGTACATGAAGAAATTAATAGACTGCATTCCCACTTGGAAAAATTTCAAAATCTTTTAAAATCTAAGGGAGAAGTAGGAAGGCAAATAGATTTCATAATTCAAGAAATGAATAGAGAGACCAATACCATTGGCTCTAAATCAAATATGAAAGAAATCAGCGATGAAGTAGTTAAAATGAAGATGCAATTAGAAAAAATGCGAGAACAGGGGTTAAATCTTGAGTGATCAAGGAAAAATCATAGTTATAGTAGCACCATCAGGAACGGGCAAATCAACTTTAATTAAAAGGCTAAAGTCTGAGTTCCCGATACTTACTGAGTCTGTTTCATATACGACAAGGCAAGCTCGTTTAGGAGAAGTTCATGGTGAATCATACTTTTTTATCTCAAAAGATGAGTTTGAAAAAAAAATAGTAAACGGCGAGTTTCTAGAGCATGCACTAGTGCATGGTAATTATTATGGAACTTCAAAATTGTTTGTTGATAAATGTTTAAAAGAAGGTAAGAATCTTTTGTTTGATCTAGATGTGCAAGGAACAGATTCATTTAAGGCATATTTTAAAGAAAAGGCCAATGTGATTTTTATTTCGCCTCCATCTGTTGAGGAACTAGAGAATAGGCTTCGACATAGAGGGACTGAGACTACATCAATCATTAATTTGCGCCTTGAAAATGCCAAATCAGAGCTAAAAAGAAAGAATGATTATGACTTCTTGGTCATCAATGATGAGATTGAAAAAGCTTCTGCGCATTTAAAGTCAATAACCGCAAGTATATTAGGAAAGTAATAAAATGTTTCAAAGCTTAGATTTTTCTCATGAGCGTGATATTGGTGTGGAGGATTTGGTCCGCCGAGTAGAGGCGTATTATCCAGATGCTGATTTTGCCAAACTTCGCAAGGCTTATTTGTTTGCAGAAAAATCTCATGCTGGTCAAAAGAGAAGTTCTGGAGAGGATTATATTATTCATCCTATTAACGTTGCAGCTACGCTAATAAAGTTGAGAATGGATCTTGATACAATCATGGCCGGACTGCTCCATGATGTTGTCGAGGATTGTAATGTTTCTGCTCAAGAAATTGAAAAAGAATTTGGAACAGGTGTTGCCGACTTAGTTGTAGGCTTAACGAAAATTTCAAAAATCAAATTTAAAAATAAAGAAGAGTCACAAATTGAAAACTTTCGAAAGATGGTTGTGGCAATGGCCAAAGACCTTCGTGTAATTATCGTGAAGCTCTCTGATCGCATGCATAATATGCGCACACTACAATATGTAAACGAAGAGAAACAAAAAAAAATTGCTCAAGAAACGCTAGATATTTATGTCCCATTAGCAAGTCGTCTAGGGATCAACTCAATTAAATTGGAGTTGGAAGATCTGTGCTTAAGGTTTATTAAGCCAGAGATTTATTATCGTTTAGCTGAAAAAGTTGCAATGAAGAAATCGGAGCGCGATCATTATATTCGTGACGTTATTGGGATTATAAAGGAAAAATTATTAGAATATTCTCTACATGCTGAGGTAAAGGGAAGACCAAAACATTTTTATTCAATTTATAAAAAAATGAGTAATCGAGGAATGGATTTTGAACAAATACAAGATATCCTTGCATTTAGAATAATCGTCCAGAATATTACTGAATGTTACAAAGCTCTCGGAATTATTCACTCTTCATTCACGCCTATTCCTGGTCGATTTAAAGATTATATTGCTATTCCAAAAGTTAATAATTATCAATCGCTGCATACTACTGTTATTGGACCTAAGGCAGAAAGAATAGAGATTCAAATTCGAACTGCTGAAATGGATGAAGTTGCTGAAACCGGTGTAGCGGCTCATTGGAAATACAAAGAAGGTTTGGCATCGAAAGATGCGCCTAAGTTGGATTGGGTTCAAGAGCTACTAGAGTTTAATAAATCGGCAGGAGATAATAATAGAGAGTTTTTAGAAGTAATTAAAAACGATCTAGATCTAGATGGGGTATTTGTTTTTACTCCGAAAGGTGACGTTCGAGAGCTTAAGTATGGAGCGACTCCATTAGATTTTGCATATGAGATTCATACGGAAATTGGGAATAAATGTGTTGGAGCCAAGGTAAATGGGAAAATTGTTTCGCTTCGCCATGTTTTAAAATCAGGAGATATGGTAGAGATATTAACATCAAAAACCCAAACTCCATCAAAAGATTGGCTCAATATTGTAAAATCTACCAAGGCAAGATCGAAGATTAAACAATGGCTTTTGAAAATTGAAAGAGAAGAGAATAAGGATAGTGGAAAAGATATTTTAGATAAAACTCTTAAAATTTATGGCACTTCGATTAAGCAATTACTAAAAGATAATCATCTAAAAGAGGCTTACGATGAGTTGCATATTTCTAACGAAGATGAATTGTATGAACATGTCGGAGCTGGGAAATATACAGTAAAAGATTTAATAGAGCATGTCCCTCATTTGAAGCATCTTACAACCCAAGACGATAGCCAAAAGTTACAAGAGATTGAATTATATTCAAATAAAATGTCTCAATCCGTTCGTAAAAAAGCCAATAAAGATAATGCTGTTATCGTTGATGGCATGAGTGACTTAATGGTGCGTTTAGCTAGGTGCTGTAACCCGATTCCAGGAGACAGTATTGTCGGCTTTATTACTAGGGGCAGAGGCATTACTGTACACACTGTTGGGTGCAATCGAGTGGATGCTGAGACATTGAGTCGCACAATAAAAGTTAATTGGAATAATGATTTTGCATTTACTCATCCTGTAAATATTCGAGTAATTACGCAAGATAAGCCTGGTATTTTATCTCTAATATCAAAAACAATTAATAATGGCGGAGTGAATATTCGTTCAGCTTTGGCCAAATCTATGCCAGATCGTAAAGGAAGTTTCGTATTTGAAATCGAAGTAAAAGATTATAGTGAACTTTTGAAAACTATTTCGGGTATTGAATCCCTTCAAGAAGTTATATCCGTAACCCGAGTGTAATTGTCTGTCTAATTAAAGTGTCATTGTGCTAATTCCGATAAGAAGATCGGAGGCGCATTTGTATGAAAACAACTATCGTTCTTTTGGGATTAACTTTATTAACAAGCTGTGCGAATTTATCGAATAATTGGAAAATGATCACGAGAGATCCACAAAGCGTTTATGAGTTCATTGAATATATTCCTCTACTTAATGAAAGAGTTAGATCTGAAGAGTATTTAAATCCTAGAAGTTGTGAAGGATTCATAAAAAAATACACTAGTTATGTCTATGAAAAAGATAGCCAGTATTACTTTCCAAAAAATGAGTCGGAGAAAGAATATTTTCTAGAAAAAGGTGACGAATCTTTAAAGGGTTTGTTTCATCTGCGCTTAGGCTTACGTGACTTTATTAAAAATAATCAAGGAGAATTAAGTAGTGTTTGTCTGACGAGCATTAGATCGGCCATTCGCTATACTCGTTTTGCAGAAGATTCTTTAGCAGAATGGCTATTTTTTAATTCATCAAAATATCAAGCTCCACCCAAATTGCACTTTCAAGGTGGATTACCACACACCATTGTGAATCCGTCTTTTGAAAATATAAGTTTTAAATCAGGAGATTTATTATTAATGCGTGGGCAAAGTTTTGTGAGCGCAATGATTGCACGTATCGGTGATGAAGATGCACAGTTTTCCCACTTGGGGATGATTGGTGAAGATGCAACAGGTAAACTCTATGTTGTGGAAGCATTGATTGAGACAGGAGTTATTTACACTCCGCTTGAAGAATTTATAAAAAAAGAAGAAACGAGACTGGTTCTTTTACGAAACACAGACCAGGACTTAGCAAAAAAAGCAGGTCAAGAAATATTCAAATTTGCTTATGGAGTAAAATCAAAAAATGGAGTAATCCCTTATGACTTTGCAATGGAAGATGATGATCATTCACAACTGTTTTGTTCTGAAGTAATTAGATATGCCTATAAATTAGCAAGTAATAATAGTTATCAAGTTCCATTATTTAAAACTTCATTTTCAAAACTAATTGATTCTGATTTTATGCATGCAATGGGGGTAACGGCTAAAGAAACTTTTGCACCAGCTGATATAGAGTTAGACCACCGTTTTGAAGTCGTTGCTGAATTTAGAACAATCAAAAATTTGAGAAAAGTGAGAATGCAAGATGTAATATTGACAAGTATTTATCACTGGATTGAGTATGACGGATATGAATTTAAATTTAACTTGTCCTCAAAATTAAAATCCAATGCAGCATGGATTGCAAGAAAACTTGGTTTTGCGAAAGAAAAAATGCAAAAGCACATGAAGGCATCAACTTTAGAAACAATAATCAAATTTCAATCATTGACCAAGCCATTAGAGGATCATTTGTTTGCGGTAGAAAAAGATTATTTTGATACTTTCGGACATTCGTTAACTTTTAAAGATATGTTGCGTATTAATGAAGATTTTCGTCTGCAAGACTGTGAAGCTTATAAAATAAATTCGGAAAAAAGCTTCGAAGAGGGATTTATTCCATTAGATATAAAAATGCATAATGAATTTAGGGCTTCAAAGAAATCTGGGTGCAATTAAAATGGTATTGGACTTTGCTGATCCCAGAATGAAAGAAATATCTTAGTTCTAATTATTTTATAGACTTCAGTGTATACAAGGTTGATGTTTCTGGGTTGTAAATAATCAGACTTTACAGGAGAAAAATAGAATTCAAATTTATCATCCTGATTTTTAAGTTTATGCAAAATTTGTTTAATTCGCATGATGTGGTAGTCAGAGCTTATTATCAAAATTTTATGTAGAGCTCTATTTGCGCGAAGGTATTTATAAGTTTGCACCACATTTTCCACAGTATTTCTAGCGGTGTAATCGATTTCAAAATGATCAGCATCTGATAAACTTGGGTCGATCGGGTTTATGAGAGTTTGAACTGAATTATTTTGATGCACACCAGATATAAAAACATTTGGCTGCTTTAGTTCTTTTGCCTTATCAATTGCATACTTTATTCTGCCCTTGTCTCCGGTGAAAACAACAATAAGATCAGGTGGATTTTGAATGAAAGCAACTTTGGATGCTTTGCTTTCATTACGAGCATCTAAAAGAATAATTCCACAAACAAAAGAATAGAGAGCAAAGCAAGACCCGAGGACAATTAGCACACTATAAGTGTACCTTTTCATCCTCGTGGCCTTAGATTCGAATACATATTTACTTTTTAAAATCATTTAACAGCTATTACCTCTATTTCAATTAATGCGCCTTTTGGAAGTCTGGGAACTTCAACTGTGCTTCTGGCAGGATAAGGAGCTTTAAAATATTCTACATAGGCTTGATTCACTTCTGCAAATAAAGAAAGATCAGTCATAAAAATTGATGTTTTAGCAATATTAGTTCTCGTTAATCCTTGGGATTCTAAGAGTCCATCAATATTAGAAAGAATTTGTTTCAACTGTGCACCAAATCCATTCACGAGCTCGCCAGATTTTGGATCAATACCAATTTGACCAGAAAAATAATATGTACCGTTATGTTCTACTCCTTGTGAGTATGTGCCTACGGCCGCTGGTGCTTTGTCTGTACTTATGTATTTCATTTTTTCTCCTTTGAATAAAAAGTTTACTTACTCGCGCATGCTCATTTTTTTGTCAGTCAGTAGTGCTGTCAATACTGACATATTAACTATTTCAGTTACCGAAGCAGTTCTTGGAATAATATTTGCCGGCTTGTTCATTGGAACAAGTATTGGTCCAATCGCTTGAGTGTTTGCGAGTTGTGCGAGGAGTTTATAACTTATATTTGCCGAATTTAAATCCGGGAAAACGAGAATGTCAGTTGGTGCATCCAAGCTTGAAAAGTTAAAAAGTTTATCCAATAAATTTTTATTAACGGCAACGTCTGCTTGCATTTCACCGTCAACAACCAAGTTGGGATATTTGGTTTTTGTTAACTGAACAGCTCGCTTGATGCGTTTTGCTTCTTCTGAATCATTTGATCCAAAATTAGAGAAACTTAAGAACGCAATACGTGGTTCCCTTCTCATAAGTTTTCTGAAAAGCTCGGCTGTTCCTTGAGCTATTTCTGATAACTGTTCTTCTGAAGGATTGATCTGAACCGCACAATCAGCAAAAAATAGAACTCGATTTTTAAATGTCATAATGAAAATACCTGCGGCGGTATTTTTGTCATTGGTTCCAATCACTTTTACTAGGGGAGGAAAGCAGTCAGCATAATTAAGTGTAGGGCCAGTAATAACAGCGTCAGCTTCACCTTCTTTAACCATCATCGAGCCAAAGTAATTTTGATGGGCAAGAAGTTCTTCCGCGTGGTAGATCGAGACCCCACTTCTTTGCTTTTCTTTTGCAAATTGGCGCACGTAGTTTTCAAATTGTGGGTGTTTTCTTGGATTGATGGTTTTTACTGCATCTTTAAGTGAGTCGAGACCAAGCATGTCCATTTTTTTATGGATAGCTTTCTTTCGCCCAAGAAGAATTGGTTCGATTTTATCTTCCTCAACTAATTGTTTTATGGCCTGAAGGATGCGCGTGTTTGTACCTTCAGCAAATACTAGTTTTGGCTTTCTACCTTGTTTATTTACAAGAGTAGTTAATCGATCTCGAAGAGATTTCATAAATCCGGCAGAAGTTCCCATTCTTCCTTCGAGGGATCTGGCATATGCTTGTAGGTCTGGAATATTTACTCTTGCTACCCCTGTATCCATTGCCGCTTTTGCAACAGCTGGAGTAACTCTAGTTAGTACGCGTGAGTCAAATGGTTTTGGAATTAAATAATTAGTCCCAAATTTAAAGTCTTCGCCACCATAAGCTAATTTAACTTCTTCAGGGACTTCTTCTTTGGCAAGATCCGCAAGGGCTTTAACTGCTGCAAGTTTCATTTGGATATTTATTTTTCTAGCACGAACGTCAAGTGCTCCACGAAAAATAAATGGAAATCCTAACACGTTATTTACTTGGTTTGGATAGTCAGATCTTCCTGTTGCCATAATGGCATCGTCGCGAACTGCGTGAACTTCGGCCGGAGTAATTTCAGGATCGGGATTTGCCATTGCAAAAATAATTGGATTTTTTGCCATGGTTTTAACCATTTCTTGATTGACCAAACCTTTAGCTGAACAACCGATAAAACAGTCTGCATTGTTCATCGCATCTGCTAGGGTTCTCGCCTTAGTTTCTACCGCAAATTCATCTTTGTATTTGTTCATTCCCGATGTTCTACCCTTGTAGATTGCACCGTTTGAATCACACATAATTAAGTTTTCTTTTGGTAAACCTAGTTCAAAAAATAACTTTGCGCATGATATAGCAGCAGCGCCTGCTCCCGATACCGCTACCTTTGTTTTCTTAATATCTCTTCCTGTAAGTTCAAGTGCATTTAAAAATGCAGCAGAACAGATGATCGCAGTTCCATGCTGATCATCGTGGAAAACAGGTATGTCCATCATTTCAATTAAGCGAGTTTCGATTTCAAAACATTCAGGTGCTTTGATATCTTCTAAATTAACTCCTCCAAATGTAGGCTCAAGAGCTTTAACTACGTTAATCATCCCTTCAACAGATGATTCATTTACTTCGATATCAAAGACATCTATGTCAGCAAATCTTTTAAACAGTAATCCTTTTCCTTCCATTACTGGTTTTCCTGCCAATGCTCCAATATTTCCTAATCCTAAAACAGCAGTCCCGTTTGAAATAACGGCAACCAGATTTCCTTTTGCGGTATATTTGTAAGCTAGTTCGGGGTCTTTGGCGATTTCTAAACACGGCCAAGCTACACCTGGTGAATAAGCCTTGCTTAGATCCATGGCTGTCATTGTGGGTTTTGTTGAAATAACTTCAATTTTACCAGGGCGACCATCTGAGTGGTAATCAAGAGCGTGTTGTTTTTTTTCTTCTTCAATAATTTTTAAATCATTTCGTTGATTTGTCACAAAAATATCCTTTGTTTAAGTACGGTCAAAACGACCCGAATAGGGTAGCTGTGAAAAGTTTGATTGAAAAGAAAATAGCAATGTGTTATTTATTAATGGTCTAAGAAATTACATAGACAAAACCTAGGGGTGGCAAGTCAAATACTTGTCTGAGAAATACCCTTTAAACCTGATTGGGATAATGCCTACGTAGGAAAGGAGAATTTATGCTTACGAGAACTAGTGCCCTCGCACGATCAATCACACTTTACGAAATATTATCAACTGTTATGGTGTCCGTAGTACTTGGTGTCTTTATGTGGGGATGGACTTTTGTCTATGATTTACTAAAGATTTTTCTAGATAATACTCCCGTTAGTTATTTCACTAGTGGATTTTGGCTGATACCAGGTTTGCTTATTCCGTTTATTATTCGGAAACCAGGCTTAGGATTATTAGCTTCTATTGTGGCAGCATTTGTTCAAGGACTTATTACGCAATGGGGGCTTGGTGCCGTTTTATATGGTATCCTTCAGGGATGCGGTGCAGAGATTATATTTCTAATTTTTGGCTATCGTCGATTTGATAGGTTTAGTTTAATTCTCGCAGGAATTGCTTCTGCTTTTTTAAGTTATGGCTATGATTACTTCAAGTACGACTATGCAGCTTTAGGTCCGATCAATTCAGCACTTCAGCTTGCGGCGTTTTCAGTTTCTTCTTTTTTGTTTGCGGCCATTCCTACAATCTATTTGTCAAAGCGCTTGGTTAAAACGGGAGTATTAAATTCTTTTCTTATCACTAAAAAATCTGAATGAATTTTGAGTTAAAGCCATTCATATATAAAAATAGAGAAGGCACATTTTCAATAAGTCTAAAAAACACCGTGAGCATAAAGCCTCACGGTTGTTATTTAGTAATGGGTCCGAGTGGTGTTGGAAAAAGTACATTTCTAAAAATTCTCAAAGGTTTTTATCCGGAATTTTTAGATGGTGCCATTACTTCGAATATAAATATTTTCAGCGATTCATTTTACCTTTTTCAAAATCCTTATACTCAACTAATTCAGAGGTCTCCACTTTTAGAGTTTTTGTTCTCAATGGAAAATAAAGAATTTCCCAAACAAAAAATGGCCAAAAATCTAACATTAATTGAACATTTTGGTTTATTAGAATTATTAGAGAGAAAGGATACACGGCACTTAAGTCATGGGGAGTGTCAGAAATTACTATTGGTTTCACTCTTGTTGGCAGAACCAGATTGGGTATTTTTAGATGAACCTACAGCTTTTGTTGATCCAAATGCTAGAAAAGAAATGTATCAATTGATAAAAAAAGAAAAAGACCATAGAGGATTTTTGATAGTAGATCATCATATAGACGAAATAAAAAACATTTGTGATGGAGTTTTTGAACTACGTTTTTCAAGTGAAGGCAATGATGTCAATATCGCTTATAATAATACTTCCAATCTGGATATTCGTGAAATAAAAAATAATATTTCGAATTTCGATATACAGGTTTTTGACAATTGTTTGGTAGAAAGTCGATGTGAAATTTTATTCGAGAATTATACTTCATATTACCAAAAAAATATTCCTTTATTTAATCCAATCAATCTACAAATTAAAAAAGCAACTGTTACCACAATTGTCGGGCGAAGTGGTGTTGGAAAATCGACTTTATTGAAATCTATTTTAGGCGAGCATAAAGACGTTAGTGGAAGTGTCCTTTTAAAAATTAATGATGTAGAGATTTCAAGAAAAAATAGATTTAACCATATCGCTTATTTGTTTCAGAATCCAGAAGTGCATTTTTTTTATGACACAGTCGAAGAAGAATTAAAGATGGCCGGAACCTGGGGCCACGAGATAGAAAAACTACTAGGCCTATTTAGGCTAAAAACATGCCTAGAACAAAATCCGTTTTTATTGAGTGAGGGGCAAAAAAGAAGGTTGAGTTTTCTTTTAGTACTCTTGCAAAAAAAAGAATTTTTACTGCTCGATGAACCGACTTTTGGACAAGATCTGGAGCAGATTGAAATAATCACAGAGTGTATTCGAATTTTAAAATCAAGAGGAATTACTATTTTAATGGTTTCACATGACCCCGGATTTTATTCTCAATTAAGTGATCAGGTTCTATTTTTAGAGAGAGAAAACAGATGAAGAGGCTTTCATTACATTCATCGTTTTTTATAATATTGGTAATGTTGTTTTTTATAGCGATAGCTATTCCGGCTTTTTATAAAGTAACACTTTTTTGGTCGTTAACGCTTTTTGTTTTTTCGATGCTTGTAGGTTTAAAAACTAAAGATGCCTTAGCGATATTTTTTATAACTTTTGTTTTATCTTATAGCGTGTTTCTTCTGTTTTTATTTTTTCCAGGGCGCGATTATCAAGTGGGCGAAAAAATTTCTTATTTTGGATTTTCATTTTACAGTAAAGCTTTTTCACATGCCTTGTTTAACTGGATAAGGTTGTGGTCGATTAGTTTATTTTCATTTTCATCAGCAAAAGTTCTTAATGTGGAAGAGCTTGTGCTTTTTTTGATGCAGAAAAAAATTATTTCAGTGCGTTTGGGATATTCTCTTTTGATGGGATATAATTCAATCGCTGGATTCAAAGAAGAATGGAAACTTATTAGTTTAAATTTAAAACTGCGTGGAATAAAATCAAAAAATCCTTTTAAGAAGATTTTTCCTTTACTGGTCTATGCATTTCGCTCATCACTGAGAGGTGCGATGGCACTTCGAGCTCGTGGGCTTAAAGAGTCAAAGGTATTTTTTGTCCAGACATTTCCAAATGGTCTAGATATCGCAATATTTTTGCTTGTTTTATCTGTTTTGTTGCTAGAATTCATTTTAGTTTATTGACCGATCGATATTGATTATGGCTTACTATTTTTAATAGATAATAATCAATAAAAGGGGCCGGTGTGACCATAACGCAATTAGAATATGTCTTAGCTGTTGATAAATATCGTCACTTTGGACAAGCTGCAAAGGCTTGCAATGTTACACAGCCAACGCTCTCTATGCAGTTACAAAAAGCGGAAGAGGAGTTTGGTGTAATTTTATTTGATCGTTCAAAAAATCCTATACTCCCTACCCCCGAAGGGGAAAAGGTTATTGCTCAAGCTCGTTCAGTGATTAAAGAATATAAAAGATTATTTTCTGTACTTGATGAAAGTAAAGATGAAGTAAAGGGGAGTTTTAAGCTGGGGGTAATTCCTACTTTGGCTCCATACCTCATTCCGCTTTTTGCGGGTAATTTTAGTGAGTCCTATCCTGAAGTCGATTTAATGATTGAGGAGTTTAAAACTGAAGAAATAGTAGATCTTTTAAAAAAAGATGAATTAGATGCTGGGATATTGGTCACACCTCTTGAGGGGGAGAGTTTTGTCGAACGTGTTTTGTTTCAAGAATCATTCCATGTTTTTGCGGATAAACTTAACCCTCTACTTAAAAAAAATAAATTGACCGATAAAGATCTTGATTTAAACGATGTCTGGCTTCTTAACGAAGGACACTGTTTGAGAAATCAAGTATTAAATCTTTGTTCGGTTAAGAAAAAAGGTGGTTTTAAAAAACATAATTTGCATTTTGAAAGTGGAAACTTGGAGACTTTAAAGAATATGGTTATTAACTATCAGGGGTTCACGCTGCTACCATATTTGGCAACAAGAAACTTGCCAAAGGCGGAAAGGGATCAAGTGAGGGATTTTCAAGGCATAATCCCAACCCGAGAGGTATCACTAGTTCATAATCGACTTTTTTTGAAAGAAAAAATCATCAATGCGATAGAAGACAAAGTAATAGAGCATCTTCCAGAAGAATTACAATCCCTAAAAAAGAAAAAAATAAACGTTATATCAATTGAAAATTGAATTCACTTACATTTTTTCTGGTGGTGTTATCCCTAGTAAATGTAAGCCTGTTTTTAAGCTTAAAGCAAAGGATTCAATTAGTGCGATCCTTGCTGACCTGATCTGTTCGTTTTCAGCTTTTAAAACGGATACTTCAACATAAAAACGATTGAATGACTTGCACATTCCAAATAAGTGATGCGCCATTGTAGACGGTTTATAATTTAGTGCTGAATACAGGGCCGTTTTATTAAAGTCATAAAGAGCTCTCAATAATTCTCTTTCTGTCTCGTGGGTTAATGTGGCCAAGTGATCAATGTTAGAAAAATAATTTTGTTCGTGACATTTTGTTAGAATTGATTGCGTTCTAGCGTAACTATACATTAAATAAGGTCCTGAATTGCCTTCAAAAGAAACCCATTCTTTGGGGTCAAAAACGATTTCTTTATTGGGATCAGCGATGAGCATTCCGTATTTAATCGCTCCAACTGTAAGCTTGTGTGCCGTATCTTGAATACGATCCTCAGTCCACTCACCACGGTATTTTTCTAAATACACACTAACCTCGTCTTGAACAATTTTAATCAACTGTAAAAAAGTAAAAGAGTTTCCAGCACGAGACGACATTTTACCTTCTGGACGAACAACCATTCCGTAAGAAAGGTGGTAACAATCTTTAGCAGCAGAAAATCCCATCTTTTCTAATGCATAAAAAAGTTGCTTAAAATGAAAATTTTGTTCAGAGCCAACAACATAAATTGATTTTTGAATATTAAATTGATTGAATTTCACTTTTGCAAGAGCGAGATCTTTGGTGATGTAAAGAGTCGTTCCATCAGACTTTCTTGCCATAAAAAAACCAAGTTTTTTGTCCGACATATCAAAGCCAATTGCACCTTTGTCTTCAACAAACAAACCTTTTTTCATGTACTCTTCTACAATTTCTTGAGAAGCTTCTGATACTTCAGATTCATAAAAAAAGTGATCAAATTTAACGTCAAGCCAATTGTAAATTTGATTGAAATCGTTTAAACAATATTGACGAGTTGTTTTCCAAAGATCATATTCGTGGCCAGTTTTATTCTCTAGTGATTTTAAAATTTCAGATATTTCATTTTGAATTTTTACTTTTTCTTCCGCGGTAGCGTCTTGGATTGCCATGTTAGCTTCGACATATCTTTGTCCAAGCCATTCGGCTTTGTTAGCAGTGGATTCGGACAATAAATCAGAACCTTTGTATTGCCTGATCCCCCAGAGGCATTTCGCGATATGAGTTCCCTCATCTCCAATATAATTAACCGGTATAACATCATAGCCTGCATAAGTGTAGAGGCGACATATTGAATCACCTAGACATACGTTTCTTCCATGGCCCACGTGAAATTCTTTGTGGGTATTTGGCTGAGAAAACTCTATCATGGTTCGAATATTTTTATTGGCAGATGAATTACTTAGTGACGCGAAATATTCCCCTGATAGTATGGCAGGAATTAAAATTTTGGCCAGGGTTTGTTGGTTAATAAAGATATTTAAAAATGCACCTTTTAATTCTAGATTTGTTATCCATTCAGATTCATTACTTTCAAGGTTGTTTTTCAATCCGAGTGCAAACTCATTAGGGTTTTGTTTTGCCAATTTGGCAAACTTAAAACACGGAAATGCAAAATCACCAAGTTTTTGCTCTGGAGGTTGCTCCAATGTTTTATAGATATCAATAAGTAAATTATCGTCACAATTTTCTATGGTAATTAAGCGATTAGTAGTGATAGTTGAGTGAATAAGTTTTGCCAGCGAAGTGCGGGCGTAATCATAATTAAATTCTGTTAATGGCATATGTTTTCCTCTTAAGAACGATCAATTTAACACAGACATTAACGATCGGCAAAACCTGTTGGCAGATGAGAGTGTTAATATCTTAAGATTACCTTAAAATAAAACCTTTAATATCAATTATTTAAGAGGAATATTTTTCTTAATTTATTGTGTCAGCGACCTTCGCTATAATTGTTTTCTATGAATATACTACTAATTGAAGATGATGATAATTTTTCAGACACATTAAATTTATTTTTTGCTCAACCAGCTTTGCGCGATCATAAGTTTAAACTTTTTGTTTCCAAAACAACCACTGATGCATTTGTAAAGTTGCGCAATCAAAGATTTGATATTGTGCTCTTGGATTTGCATGTTGGCAGTCAAAATGGGGCACAAGTGGTAACTTCAATCCGCGAAGAAAAAGGTCATTTGAATTTTCAAACACCTTTTATTGTTGTCAGTGGGTATCTCAATCCCGTGACAGTCAGCAAGCTAACAAAAGTTACTCAAGGTATAATTGTAAAGCCAATTGAGCCGAGAGCATTACTAGAGAAAATAGTTTCAGTAGTATCTGCCTCAAAAAAGAAAGCATAGGATTTTTTATGAGTAATGCACGCGATGAACGCCGATTTCTACATGATTTATCAACTCCGTTGTCGACGGTATTTTTTTTATTAGATATGACACTGGAGCGTTTACAGGCAGAACCTGAAAATAACGAAGAAGAAATCAAAATGATTCAGGGGGCAGTTCGCTCTATGCAAACTGCAAAAGACTTAATTTCCAAACGTCGTGAATGTTTAATTCAGGAGGACGCTGGTGAATGAGAGTCAACGAACTATATTAATTGTTGATGATGAAGAAGATTTAAGAGACGCACTATGCTTTGATTTCAGACGACAAGGTTACAATGTTTTGTTGGCAGAAAATGGTAGAGTCGCGTATCAAATGATAAAAAGTAATCCTGTTGCCTTAGTTCTTAGCGATGTTCGAATGGCCGGTGGTGATGGGGTTGAGCTTTTAAAAAATTTAAAAGATACACACCCCCAAATTCCTTTGATTCTTTCAACTGGTTTTGCAGAGATTGGAATTGATGAAGCATATGCATTAGGAGCTTCTGCCGTACTACTAAAACCATTTGAGAGAAAAATACTTAAAGAGACTGTGCAAAAAACACTAACTCCGTTTAATGAAAGAGTTGTCGCACAAAATGAAAATTCATCAACTGTCGATAGCGAAATAGTTTTGGATGATAAAAAAAATGAAGAACAAATAGCATTTGGTTCCATGGGGGTAAGTTTTTGGTGGGATGCTGGAAAAATTAAAGATAAAATGAATTTAAAAATTCATTATAAAAGTGAAAAGTTTCAAGAAGTGCTTTTGTACGCTACTGTAAGATATGTTTCTGGCACCAGTGCTGAACTAAAAAAACAAAGAATAGGAGCGGAAATATATTTTGTTCAAGGTGAAGATAATACTAAATTTGCAAATTGGATTTACCAATCGAATTTGATAGCTTCAATACCTAGGTAATTTCGATGAATTCTAAACTGTTATCGCAATATCTAAATCTATGTGGCTTAGATCGGGTAAGGTTTCCTAATGAAGTCGAAAATTGGAATTTATTTTTAGATTTGATAGAGCAGTTGTTTGCTGATGCCGAAAAGAAAAGTAAAAATGAAAAAATTTTAAAAGAAACCGAAGAGCGTTTGCTATTGTCAATAGCAGGGTCTGGAACTTCGATCTTTGACTGGAGTCTAAGCACTGGGGAAATTTATATTTCTCACGAGCTTAAAGTGCGCTTAGGTTTTCAAGAAATACAACAAGTGTTTTTTGCCAATTTTCAAAGTATTTTTGATTCGAATTCGCTCAATCTAAATTATATTTTAGACCAACTGAGTGTTAAGAAAAATGGAAACTTTAACTTTGAGTCAAAGTTAAAAACCAAAGAAGACTCTTTTCGTTGGTTCATGTTTTCTGGCTCGGGATATTTTGATAAACGAGGAAACTTAGTCCGCATACTTGGTTCAATCAGTGATATTGAAAATAGAAAAAATGCAGAACTTGCGCTTCTTCGTTCTGAACAGCGTTTTTCTAGCATGATCTCAAATATATTAGGGGCAGTGTATCAGATAAATTTGAACGATAATATATGGCAGTTTAATTTTGTATCCGATCCTATTAAAAGAATCACCGGGTTTTCTCCTGAAGAGTTAATTGATAATAAGGATGTGTGCTATTTTAACTTAATGACTGATGAGTCGTGGAAAATTTACAAGAATGAAATTGATCAGGCCATTAAGAAGGATCGACCTTACGAAATCGAATATCAAATTTATGATAAGGATTATCAATTAAGACATATCTATGAAAAAGGTCGCTGTTTTTACGATGAAAATAGAACTCCTCTTTATGTAGAAGGCTTTATTTTAGATATTACTGATAAGAAAGAATATGAGGCTCAATTAGAAACAACTAAGGCAAAATCATTAGCATCGGCTAAGCTGGCTTCTCTTGGAGAAATGGCCGGAGGTGTCGCTCATGAGATTAATAACCCATTGGCCATCATATCGATGAATGCAGCACAGTTAAAAGAATTAATAGATGAGCCTGACGTAAGTAAAGAAGAATTAAAACAGTTTGTAGAAAAAATTCAAAAAACAACAATGAGAATCGATCGTATTGTAAAGGGATTGAAGTCATTTGCCAGAGGTGGAGAGTTAGATCCTTTTATCCCTACGAGTATGAAAGCCATCGTTGAAAATACCCTTGAATTATGTTCTGAAAAATTAAAAAAACACTCAGTTGAACTGCGCTTAAAAAACATTTTAGATGTTTCCATTGAATGTCGTGAATCACAAATAGGTCAAGTCTTATTAAATTTAATATCAAATGGTGTAGATGCAATTGATAAACTTCCTGAAAAATGGATAGAAATTGAACTCAAGGATTTAGATGGTTATGTTGTTTTAGATGTGACTGATAGCGGGAAGGGAATTCCAGATGAAGCTGTTGAAAAAATCATGCAACCATTTTTTACAACTAAAGAAGTTGGGAAAGGCACGGGGCTTGGACTGTCAATTTCTAAAGGAATAATCGAGTCACACAAAGGTCGATTTCGTTTAGATCGTAAATGTGCTAATACAAAATTTTCAATACTTTTGCCAAAACTGCAAAGAGGAAAAGACTAGTTTTAAAGGATTTCAACTTCCGCTTTTAAAGTTTGGGCAATAAAGCAATTTTGATGTGCTTGCTTGTGCATTTTTTTTATTTTTTCATATCCTGGTGGTTCGCCTAAAAAAGTAATTTTAGGTTTTAATATAATTTTAATTATTGTTAATTTGCCCTCAGTGTTTTTGCCTAAAAACGAAGTAGCTTCATCTTTATAGTTTTCTACTACTACTTTGGCCTTAGAGGCTATAGCAAGAAAGGTTAACATATGGCAGGAACTTAACGATGCAGTTAACAACTCTTCTGGATTAATCAATTGATTATTTCCAAAAAAATCCACAGCAGCAGATGATTTTATTAATAGATTGTTGGAGAATCGAATTAAATGATCTCTGTTAAATGTTTCATATGAAAAATCATTTATTCGTGTCCATTCTAGATTTGTTTTAAAAGTATGCATAAATTAATTAATTTTTAATCTTTTATTTTGTACTCGGCTTCAAAAACGTCAGAATTACCATTTTTTTCTCTTTGTTCATGTTGAGATTTAAACTTGAAATATACAGCAGGTTTTCCAAAACTAAATAGACCTTTGCGTGAGAGAGCGTATTTTTCAGATGTCTCCCCACTAATTGCCACAAGCCAAGATATGGTCACGAGAATTGGATTCGTATTCCAATAGGCAATAGTAGCAAGTATAGCGACTAAAAAACGAGGAGTAAAAATGAAGCCAACCCACCAAAAAAAGCCACCAAATGCGACAGAGGAGAATAATAAAGTAAGTCTTGGGAAAAACGAAATACAAATAAGAAAAAACCAACCATGTATTTCGAAAAAATTGGTTTTGCCAAAGTCTACATTTGTATATTGAATAAGTAGCGAGCTCGCTCCGGTTATGGCAAGGAAAATAAAGGCAATTTTGAATAATGTTTTCATATTATTTCACCTGTTTACTAATTGAGTCCATCACAGAAAATTTATACCATTTAAATTTGTAAAAGTATCTTTAATCGTTTTAAAAATAAAAAAAAATTAATCAAACCTTGACGACAATCTTTAAAGCACCAACTTATATATATGAAAATAATAAATATAGAAAAAACAGAGAAAATCCCCGTTTTAATTTTAAAAGGCACAACTCTTTTGCCTGGAATTTCTATGCCAGTTTTAGTTGCGAGATCAAGAGGAATTAATGCCATAGAGTACGCTTACAAGGCAAATAAATTGATCTTTGTTGTTGCCGAAAAATATGACCAAGGTGATCTTGTTGATTTTGGTAATCTTTATTCCGTTGGAACTATTTGTAGTATTAATAAAGTTGAGGAAAAAGAAGGTGGAGAAAAAATTGTATCTCTTATTGCTCAACACAGAATGCGTGTTATGGAATATCGCCAGGAAGAGGCTAATGCTTTTTTAACTGCGATCCTAGAAAATGAACCTGATTTAGTAGATGTAGATTCAAGTACGGAGCAAGTCTTATTAACAAGTTTAAAAGAAACTTCACGAGATATTCTTGAGCTTGTTCAAGCGAGCACTGAATTTAAAAAACTAGTTGATAGTATTAACAACATTGCAAATTTTACTAATGTTGCTACGGCACAACTTCCTGTTAGCCTAGTTAAAAAGCAAGAAATTCTAGAAACTTGCTCTCTGAAAAATAGAGCACTAAAGGTTTTAGAGCTTCTTTTAGAACAGCGAGAGTTACTGAAACTTAATTCAGAAATGGGAGCGTTGATTTCAACAAAAACATCAAAATCATATCGACAATCTATTCTCAAGGAACAGCTTAAGTTGATAAGAGAAGAGTTAAATGAAAATGGTGGAGATGAGGACGATGAAGTATTAATAAACAGAATTAATAATACTAATTTTCCTGACGATGTTCGAAAAATTGCTTTGAAACAATTTGGCAAACTTAAATCTGTCGGAAACCAAAATGCCGAATCAAATATTATTAGAAATTATCTAGAATTATTATTAGATTTACCATGGCAAAAAGAAAATAACTTAGACTTTGATATTTTTGAAGCGGAAAAAATTTTAAATAGAGATCATTTTGGTCTAGATAAAGTAAAAGAACACATCCTGCGATATTTGTCTGTTTTAAAATTAAATAAAAATAAAAAAGGTACGATTCTTTTACTAGTTGGTCCACCCGGGGTAGGGAAAACATCACTTGGTCAAAGTATTGCAGAGGCCATGCATAGAAAATACACTAGATTATCTCTAGGTGGTGTGCGCGATGAATCAGAAATTAGAGGACATCGAAGAACGTATGTAGGAGCAATGCCAGGAAAGATTATAGATGCAATAAAAAGAGTAAATGTTTCTAATCCTATTTTTATTTTAGACGAAATAGACAAGATGGGGCGTGGCATTCAGGGCGATCCGGGAGCAGCACTGCTAGAGGTACTCGATCCTGAACAGAATGCAACATTTAGAGATCATTATTTAGATATTCCTTTTGATTTGTCACAAGTATTTTTTATTGCGACGGCAAACTCTATTGAAGGAATTTCACCAGCACTTTTAGATAGAATGGAAATAATTAATATCAGTGGATACACTGATATTGAAAAGATAGAGATTGCGAAGAGATATTTAATACCTAAAATTTTTAAAGATAACGGTGTAGAAAATTTTATTGAAAAAATAACAGCGGACACATTATCGAAGACAATTGGTGATTACACCCGAGAGGCTGGAGTAAGAAATTTAGCGCGTAAAATTGAAAATATTGCATCTTCATTGGCCCAAAAAATTGTTCGCAATGAAAATGTAGAAAATATTAATTATGAATTTATTGAATATGCACTTGGATATAAAAAAATTGAAAGTGATAGAGTTTTGAGTAAATCGATTCCTGGTGTTGTTACAGGTCTTGCATGGACTCCTGTCGGAGGAGAGGTTCTTTTCATTGAAACAGCAATGATGCCAGGAACAGGTAGAGTTCAGTTGACGGGAAAACTTGGCGAAGTAATGAGCGAGTCTGCTCAAATTGCAATAAGCCTTGTTAGATCAAAGTTATCGTCTGTACTTGTTGGTATTGATTTTAATAAAATTGACTTCCACTTACATGTTCCCAGCGGTGCAATTCCCAAAGATGGACCGAGTGCAGGTGTTACAATGTTCGCTGCTTTGACATCCCTTCTCTTAAATAAAGAGATTGATAATCAATTGGCAATGACCGGCGAGATTAGTTTACGTGGAGCAATCCTCCCCGTCGGAGGAATAAAGGAAAAAATAATTGCAGCACAACGTGCAGGGATAAAAACAGTGCTGTTATCTCAAAAAAATGAAAAAGATCTAATAGATGTACCGATATCGATAAAAAGTGAATTAAAATTTGTATTTATTAGTGACATTAACGATCTTTTAGGGGTTTTGTTTAACAGTCATCAATTTCTTCTTCCAAATACCAATGTTGATATGATGACTGCTAACTAAAAAATTTGTATTATATGTGAAATGTTATTGCAAGCGAGCAAATTCATATGAATACAGTTTGGAAAACAAAATTTCATTTAGATGTTTTTAATGTTAATCATCAAGGTCGTTCTGACCATAGAACTTTTTTTAATTTTATGCAGGAATGTGCTTTGAAGCATGCACAGGTGCTGGGGTTTGGAAGTAAGGATTTATTAGACAAAGACCTATTATGGGTAGTAACTCGGTTTGAATTAGAAGTTTACGACCAATTAAATTGGGATGATGAAATTATTATTACAACTTGGTCCAGAGGTTTAATTGGTCCATATGCTTTTCGAGATTTTTTAATTAATAAAACTTCTAATGGATTAGTTGGTGATGTCATGGCCAAGGCTTCATCTTCATGGATTCCTATCAACACTTCAACAAGAAAATCGGTAATATTAAATCCAAAAGATCTTAACCCGAGTACTATTCACAATCATAGTGTTGGGATTGATCCTCGTAAAATTTTTTATCGTGTAGAAAAAAATAACCCATTAATAACTTATGAAGTTAGAAATTCAGACTTAGATATAAATGCGCATGTGAATAATTGTAAATATATTCAATGGATATATGATGCGCTCACAATTGAAGAACTTGAAAAACTATCGAAAAAAAATTTTACGATAAACTATCTAAATGAGGCGAAATTAGGAGATACAATATTAATTTATAGAAATGATCATGACTTTCAAGCTGTAAATTATTTAGGTAAGACAATTTTTAATGCGCACTTTTTTTAAAAAGTAAAATTGTAAAAATCAAAAAACAAATATTAACTTTACAATGTAATCAATTGAATCAACTATTAAATAGTTTTACATGTTACTCAAGTTAACATTTTCATAGTAAGAGGTATAATATGAAGGTTTGTTATTTTATAAGTTTTTTACTTGTAATGGCTTCACTTCTAGGATGTACAAGAATTGAAACAGGTGAGGTTGGAATTAGGATTGGGTTTGATAAGCAAGTAAGTCCTGGAGAGTTGATGCCTGGAAGTTTTAATCAAGTTGTTGTTGGAAGTGTACTTACTTTTCCGGTGAAAGATGTGAGTGTGTTAGTAGAGGACATGACTCCGCTTGCAAAAGACAATAGCACGATGAAAGATTTTGATGCATTGGTTATTTATAATGTTAACCCTCAAAAGGTGAGTGAGCTTTATGTTTCCAAAAATAGATCATTTCATTCTGAGCATAATGCTGATATTTATTTGATGTATAACTATATTCATCAAACCGCACGTAATGCAATTTATAAATCTGCAAGAAAGTATGAAGCGCTTGAAATGAATGATAATCGTCAAGCTATTGAAACAGAAGTGAAGGAACTTATGATCAGAAGCTTGGCAGATGAAGGACTTGATGGTTCAATTACGATCAGTCAGGTTTTAGTGAGAGTTATTTTACCTGCAGATTCGGTTGTAGCTTCTGCGAATGAATTAGTGAGAGCAAAGAATGAGTATAAGCAAAAGGAAGTAGAAGTTCAGACTGCCAAAAAAGAAGCTGAAAGAATTGCAGCTTTAAATGCTAATAAGGGTGCAACTGAATACATGGCCGCTATGGCAAATATGAAAATTGCAGAAGCTATCGCTAATGGGAAAGTAAACACGATCGTAGTTCCCCTAGATTTTAAGGGAATGATCAATTTAAACGGAAATCGGTAATCAAGATTTCAGTAAAAAAAAGCCCGGTGGGTTAAATCGGGCTTAATATACATCACTCCTTGCGAAGATCGATACGTGAATGGAGGGGATATATTGGTGAGCACAAATACAAAAAGAAGGATTTATCCTCTCCAAAATTCTAGAGATGATCCTTAAGTAATCTTAAAACTATTGCTAGTTATTTTAAGATCAGAATCAAGATCTCTAGAAATTTTAATGCTTTGAAACCCCTCATATCACGAGGGGGTCTTTTTGTTTTATTTGGTTGATATTTTTCTGATTTGAAAAGCGAATGATTGTTGATCAGTGCTTGATATTTAATCATTAGTTTTCGACATGGATATTTGGAGATGTTAAAATCGTATTATGAAAATAAAAAATATTCTTTTCATTTTTGGACTTTTAGCTTTAACAACACTTGTTACCTTTGCACAAATCGCCCCCCTCTCTTACCAAATAAAAATTTTAAAAAAAGAAGAAAGGGAACTTTTTGGAGGTTTGGGAAAATCGAATGCACCAAGTGGATGTTCATTTAATATATTTATTATGACAGATTCAAGTTTAAGTTTTCCGTGTGGAAACATGAAAGACTTCGCTGGTGATTGGATTTACATTTTCTATCAAGAAAATATTTATTATGTATGTCCTCAACGAGATTATTCAAAATCAAAATGCCTAGTTTGTTCGGAATGTAAGTTTAAAGTGAGTGAAATAAAAAAATTAAATGTAAACCACTAATTATCGAATCAACTTTTGATTTTTAAAACGAAGTAAATGATATCGCCTCGA
>CAYWBR010000031.1:0-27608 GCA_964456675.1 uncultured Bacteriovorax sp.
AAAATAAGCTAACATTCAGAGTTCGAATCAAATCAGAGTTATTTCTTTTATCTTCATAAAGTCCCTATAATTTTCTCTTGCAGAAAATAAAGATGAGTTAATGAACTTACTTAATTCATAATATGTTTTTATTTGATTTGTTTGAAGAGCGGAAAATGCATCAGCCCGAACACCAAGACCAAAGAGAAGTCTATTTTTAAACCACACATTGTTCTTTAAAAGCCAATTAGATGGTCTAATTTTTTTTTCGTCTTGTATGGGAATAGTTCTAACTATGATCCCACGATCAATGAGATATGGTTCTGATCCTACAGCATTTACATATTCTAGTGAATTAAAAAAAATAGGTTCATGTAGATTATACTTTCTAATTTTTTTAAATCTTTTATCTTTTAAATCTTTAGTACAATAAGCTGACAGCGCTGAAAGTGTGGCCTTACCCATTGGCGTAAGCTTTTTTTCTAGTTTAGTCAGTATATCAATTCGAAGAGCTTCGTGATTATGTTTTAAAAAAAGTTTAAGCATCCCATACATATAGTTTCCGATAAATTCTTCTAAAATTGATTAAGTCAGAACTTTTTAAAGAATAATTAAAAAAATGATTTTAAATACTTTCCGAAAAGCAATTTATGAATATTTGCGAAAATTTGAATCTGCCACGAGACTCTATCGACAGATTGGATACACTCAATTTTTATCAGGATTATTTCAAGATAAAAACGTTCCTTCCATGTCTATATATCGTTTGTATTTTTGACGATGTTTTTTATCGGTATTATAGATTATTTTTAGCTAGAGATCGTGATTTACTTTCAATTGTGGTTACTTTTAAATTCGATTAGTGTATTTATAATCAGATAAAAATATTTATTAGGAATGAGAATGATATATCCAGCAGCAACTATAGTGCCTTTATTACCATATTTTTTAATTGCGGGACTTGTCTTATGGTCTTTTTTTAAAAAAGAGAAGTGGCTAGTTCCTACATTTTTAAGTTTAAGTTTTTCAAGTGCGCCCTTGTTGTTTATTCTCGTAGGTGAAGAAGCGAATCGATATGGCAACTTCCAAGTTGGATTTGAAATCGGAAAATATGCGTCAGTTGTTGCGACAATTCCTTTTGCTGTGTTTGGATGGTATCTAGGAAAAAAACTAAGCATAAAGTGGGCAATTATTTTATCGCTAGCAGGATTTATCAGTAATTTTGGCGTGGTAAAGGTATATCAGTATTTGATTAAAAAAAATGCTGAAGTTTTAAGAAAAGAAGTTGTTTTTGATTGTCAGAAATTGCCTTATCATTGTGCAATTAAAGAACAAAAGTTTGCAGACATTGCTAAGCTCAAATCTCTTGGCTTTGACATAAATGCTCGTGACTTAAATTCTAGATCTGCTTTATGGTATGGAATTGAAAACGAAGAGGCCGTAAAAGTTCTCCTTGATAATGGTGCAGACCCAGATAGTTTTAATATCTATGGAGAAACTCCGTTAGCTTTTGTGCTAGTAATATCGTTAAGACCCAATTTAAATATTGCCAAAATGCTTTTAGCACATGGAGCAGAAATTAATCGCTCTGTTGGTTTTAGAAAGAAAATCAACATCCTAAATTTTGCTATTGTTAATAAGAATATTGAAGTTATTAATTTTATTTTGGAAAATGGCGCAGATGCCCAAAACTTAGATGGTTATAGAAAAACTCCGTGTCAGAGGCTTTTAAAGTTTTCAGCGGGTGAAATCAAGAACCTTGACAAATATTGTCCACAAGTCCCTAATTAACTGTAAACAATTCAGTTAATTAGGGAGTGCCGATCAATGAAAAAGCCAGCGAAAAAATCTACAAAAAAAGTTTCAATGGCAAAAAAAGACCGACACTATAAAGACCCTCTTCGGCACTATCACCCAGCAACTTCGGTTATTTTGTCAGGGTATCGCTCTGGTTTGTCTGAGTACTCAATTAAGGCACCAATATTTAAAACTTCTACTTTTGAATTTTCATCAGCGGAAGAAGGAGCACTTTTTTTTAAACGTGCTTATCGCTTACCGGGAAGCGATGGAAAAGAGCCGGGCCTGGTCTATTCGCGTTTAAATAATCCTAATAGCGAAATCTTTGAAGACAAAATAGTTGCGGCCGAGGTTGGAGCTACAAAAGCGCTTTTATTTCCTTCAGGAATGAGTGCCATTTCAACTTCTATTATGGCCCTTGTAAAACCAGGTGGAAAGATTCTCTATACTGATCCCGTTTATGGTGGAACGTATTTATTTTTAAAAGAATTTTGTCCAGGGCGTTTTAACGTTGAAACAGTAGCAGTTGATACTAGTGATTTAAAAAAATTTGAAAAAGCATTAAAAGAAAATTTGCCAGTAGATATGGTGTACTTAGAGACTCCTGCAAATCCAACACTAAAATTAACAAGCATTAAGGGAATAAAAAAAATAATTGAAAAGCATTGTGGTAGTGAAACGCTTCTTGCTGTTGATAACACCTTTATGGGCCCAGTGTTTCAAAAGCCATTTTTGTTAGGAGCTGATGTTGTGCTTTATTCGGCCACTAAGTTTTTAGGAGGGCATAGTGATTTAATCGGTGGTGTTGTTCTTACAAAAAGTATTGAGCATTACCATGCTATACGGGATTTTAGGACAATTTTAGGAGCAACACCTGCTCCAGATACAGCTTGGTTATTAACTCGCTCTATTGAAACATTGTGGGTGAGAATGGAGCGTCAGGCAGAAAAGGCCAAAAAAGTCGCAATAGCACTCGCAAAACATCCTAAGATTAAAAAAGTGATTTTTCCTGGTCTTTTAACGGAAAAAGACGGGGATCAGTTTAAAATTTATAAGGAACAGTGTTTTGGTGCAGGCTCCATGATTGCTTTTTACCTTAAAAATAATTCTAGAGAAGCAGCCTTTAAATTTTTAAATAGCTTAGAAATTTTTCATTTAGCAGTCTCGCTTGGTGGGACTGAATCGCTAATTGAACACCCAAGAAGCATGACTCATTCTGATATGAGTATCGATGATTTAGACCGAGCAGAGATATCTGAAGGAATGATTCGTCTTTCTGTTGGGCTTGAATCTTCAGATGATTTAATTAATGATATTCAATCTGCACTGAGATAATTAATCATTATAATTTAAATAATTACTCTTTATTAATCTAATCAGGTTAGTTAATAATTTATTTTGCATTTTTTAATTTGTCGTTATACTGTAGGGGGGTATTGTATTGGTCAGTTTTAAGCAAGGGTTCTAAAATGTCTCATGTCATTAGAGAGAAGAAAAAAATAAACTTACGCATAAAAAAAATTAAGGGACAACTAAGTGCTATTGAGCGGGGCTTAGAAGAAGGGGCAGATTGTTATGAAGTTCTTCAAACATTGGCCGCAGCAAAAGGCGCAGTTAATGGGCTTTTTGCTGAATTATTAGAAATGCATATCAAAGAACACATTATGGATAACCCTGATCTGATATCAACTAAAAAAGATAAAGGGGCCATCGAATTAATTAAATTAATGAAAACATTTTGGAAATAAGTATTGGTGAAAAAGATGGAACATAATTACGTATTAACAGACAATCAATTGAGTAAAAATGAAAAAAAGACTGTGCTTGTAGTCGTGCTTACATTTGTTACTATGCTGTTTGAAATTTTTTATGGATATATAACAGGATCCATGGCGCTTTTGGCAGATGGTTGGCATATGGGAAGTCATGTTGGTGCGCTTGGAATTTCAGTTGTGGTGTACAAGTTAGCACGTTCAGAAAAATTTAATGATAGATTAAGCTTTGGTGCAGGAAAACTCATTCCTCTTGGAGGCTACACTTCTGCATTGTTGCTTTTAATTGTTGCTGTTTTTATGATTTGGGAATCAATTGACCGTTTAATTAATCCAAACCCTATTCAATACAATATTGCGATTGTTGTTGCAATTGTGGGTCTAGCGGTTAATGCGTTTAGTGCTTATTTACTCACAGACCATGACCACCATCACGATCATCACACGCATGATCATGTACATGATCATAACCATGAAGGTGCACTCATGCACGTATTGGCAGATGCTCTGACTTCTGTGTTGGCCATTATTGCGCTACTTCTTGGAAAGTACTACTCACTAAGTTGGGCCGATCCAGTGATGGGAGTTATCGGTGCTTTAGTCATTACTAAATGGGCATTTGGACTTATTAAAAATACCAGTTATGAATTACTCGATGGTAGTGCAGATGGTATTTTAAAAGAGAATATTGAAGAGCTATTTGTGAAAGATTATAAAGTTATAGTAGAGGATTTTCATTATTGGAGAATTGCACCAAATGCCTATGCCTGTGAGATACTTTTTAAATCTGAGAAGCCAATGGGATCAAGTTTCTATAGAACAATTATCGAAAAGAAATATCAGGTTGAGCACTTAATTATTGAGGAGCAAATTGTTTAATTAACTTTTTTTGATTTTTGCCTCAAAGTTTTGTCGAATTTATATATATTGAAATCGAAAGTTTAGTTGTAGTTAAGAATTGATTTCTAAATCCTAGATTTTGGGTAGTGTCTAAGATGTAAATATTTCAAATCCTTACTCATGTTAAAGTAGGTTTTGAGGTAACCTATGAACTTAAAAAGTAAATCAAAGAAAAATCGTGATATATATAGTTTTATCCACGAAAATTTAAAATTTTCAAATCAGTTAACAAGTGATCATGTAGATGAAAATTTACTAGCGAGCTTTATAAGTAAACAAAGCGCTCAAGTTGACGTTTTGATTTTAGAAGATGATCTTGACATGACAAAGTTACTTGAGAACTTTTTTGAACAAAACCAGATGAAAACTTTTTCTATTGTAAATTCACTTGAAGCTATAAAAATTTATGAGCAAATACGACCACAATTTGTAACTGTAGATTTAAATTTAAAAGATTCTTTAGGCCATAGATTCTTGGAATATATCAGAGAATTAAAGTCTGATCAAAAACCATGGGTAATCTTAGTATCTTCAGCAAACGCAAGAGATATTGATTCTGCACTATTGGATGGGGCCGATTTCTATTTTTCAAAACCAGTAGACTTTTTGTCTATGAAAAAATTACTTGAACGTTTCTGTTCTATTTCAAAATCTGCCTAATAATAATTGTTAACATTTACTATCAATACTGCATGTTTCTGCCTTCATTTATTATGTTTATTAATTATGAGATTATTAACTGGCCTCATTTTTATACTATTTAATTAAGGAAAATACCGTGTCTCAAGATTTTAAGATATTAGTAGTTGACGATGATTTAGATCTAATTGAATTATTAAAAGTAGAAATAAAAAAGACAAATTACAGAATGGATGCAGTGGGAACAGTGGAAGAAGCTGTTGCACTTTTGCAGAGTAATAAATATTTTTGTGCTGTATTAGATATCAATTTAAAATCCACATCTAGCGCTGCTGTTTTTTCTATGATCAAAACAGATGGGCATCATCCTAATTACAATATACCCATCATTATTATGAGTGCTTTTTTCAATGGCAATGTTATTGATAAACTTCATGGCAAGGCATCCGGAGTGCTTAAAAAACCATTTTCAAGAGGACAGTTTTTAAATATTTTAGAGCATGTAAAAAATAAAGATAAAAATATTCTTCTTCAGTGTCAAAGGCTTTTAGATAAATGCAAAGAAGTCGAAATGTTAAGTATGCCAAGTTTTCATAAAACAGATATTTGTACAGAATTAAGAAAAGAGATTTATCAAAAACTTGAAGCATTGATGAATTTAATTGAGGATAAAGGCGTTGTGGTTAAGGGAATTGAAGAAATTCCTGACGATGAATTTATAATTTCTAATACCACCGATAAAATAACTGATGAATACACCACCGTACATGGAGCAGTTGATGTTGATCAATCGGTGACCATCGTAAAAGGTGGCGGCGGTCAAAATAACACGAGAATTAACAATCGATTGAAAAATCAGAAAATTGATCCAGTCTTTGCTCGTCATAGTCTTAATATTTTATTGGAGAAAATTAAATCAGGGGAAGATGTTGATGATCGCAATGAGTTTGGGCAAACGGCTTTAATGCTCGCTTGTTTCCTTGGGGACGTAGATAATATCCAATCGTTACTAAAATCAAATGCATCGGTAAAAAATAAATCTCGTGATGGCAAGTTTCCAATTCATTATGCAATTTTATCACAATCGCTTGAATGTGTTGAAATGATTTTAAATGCTGGTGGGAAAAATAATGGTAAAGATGATGATGGAAATTCACCATTTTTATTGGGCGTACTAAGTTCGAGTCTTCCGATTTTAAAATTATTGATAAAATATGATCCGATACTTAATATTAGAAATAAAGAAGGTGAAGGAGCGATTGCACTTGCTGTACGAACTAATAATTTAGACGTGATTAAATTTCTCATTGAAATTGGAGTAGATCCGAATGTTTTAGATTATAATGGAAAATCAGCCTTAGATTTTGCTTTAAAAAATAAATTTTCTACTATTGTTGACTACCTTAAGGCAAAAATTAATAGTTAAACTGCTTTTTTCTTTTTTTCTTGTTTAGCGACCATTGATTGTTCGTTAGAGTCACGATCAAAATTTTCTACTTTAAAATGAGGTTTCAATTCACGAAGTGGCAATACATTGGTTGGTTGGCATGGATCAAAATCTTCGGGCAATACCATATCGAGTTTTGATTTAAAAGTTAAGTAATCTATTTTTTTTGCAAAAATATCAAATAATTTTGGATCAATTTTTTTCCCTTTAGAATGACTCATGAGTGCTAATGCCTTTTCAACTGGTAAAACCTGGTGATAGGCCCTCTTCGTGGTTATGGCATCAAAAAAATCACAAATACTTGTAAGCCTTGAGAGCATATGTATTTGTGCACCTTCAATTTTGTTTGGATAACCTGTTCCGTTATAATTTTCATGGTGCTCTAAAACAACTTTTCGTATTAAATCCATATCTACACTTTGGCACTGGCATTTAACATTTTGTAATAAATCAAAACCTAATTTTGGATGACGATTTATAATTAAAATTTCTTCACTATCTAATTTGTCAGGTTTATTTAGAATTTGGGTGGGAATGAGCATTTTTCCAATGTCATGTAAAAGTCCTGCCATTCCGGCCATGGATTTTTCTTCGGTGGTAGCATTGGGCTTAATTGTGGAAAAAAGACAAATACAATACATGGATACATTTATAGAATGGTCATAGGTGTAAAAATCATGAAAACTAATACTTGAAATCAGCTTTTGCACTTCTTGAATATCTTTATTTTTTATAAGCTCAACTAGCGCTTTTACTGATACCATACATTCATTAATGATTTCACCAAGCGCCAACGTATTTAATCTATCTTTCCTACTAAAAATGCTGTCGAGATATTGAATCGTACTGTTTTTGATGAATTCAGCTTTTTTAGTTTCATGATTGTCCGATAGAAACGATAGGCTATCAAGGAATGCCGATCGCTCATCTTCGTGTACATAAAATTGATAATATTTGATTTTATTCTGTCTAATTTCTAGACGATTTAAAATAGCACCTTTTTTAAAGGCCTTAACAAAATGAACTTTCTCGTTTAGAGTTGAAGAATTAATATATAAATCGTACGGCATTTCTTTATCGGTTAAAATAAGCTCATCTGATACTGAGAAAAATTTGCTATTAATTGCTTGGTCTTTTACTGTCATAGATGGCTTATCGGCTGTGGTCTTCTATATTTTATTTAAAATTATTGATATTAATCAAAAATTATATTTTTGACCAAATCCACTTGAATTCTCGTTAGATAGTGCTTACGCGATTAAAATACTTTCGTATTAAAACCGATATAAGTGCTATAATTAAGGATAACTTTAATTGTTTCAAATTTTAAGCTCAAATAAACTTATTGTTTAAGTGAATAACTATTAAGAATTCGAATAGAATAATTGGAGCCCTTCATGAATCATAATAATGAAGAATTTGACGAAGATCTTGATGAGGACATTATTGCATTAATACCAGGTTATTTAAATAATAGAAAAAAAGATCTAGAAAAAATGCTTAAGGCACTAGAGGAAAATGATATAAAACCTATCAAAGAGATTGCTCATAATATAAAAGGGACAGCATTGAGTTATGGTCAAAAAAAATTAAATGAAATTGCCATCAGGCTCGATCATGCAGCAGCGATAAGCGAATGGCAAAATGTTCGAGTTGAGTTAGATGAAATGAAAAAGATTTTGGATAATTAATGGTTATCAAAAAAAAATCGGTCCTGATTGTCGATGACGATCCTGATTTTAGAATAATTTTGGAGACCATTCTTGAACGTCAAGGAATGGATTTGCAATCTTGCTCTTCGTTACAAGAAGTGAATGAGAAACTTAAAGTTTCTTTGCCAGATTTAATAATTTTAGATTTAAAACTAGGTACTGAGCATGGAGTTCAATTTTTACACCAACGCTTTGGGGATAAAAATCTATCTCAAATTCCTGTGATTATTTGCTCCTCAGAAAACTCGGCTCCATTAATTAAATCAATTTTAAAATTTAAATCAGTAGATTATTTATTAAAGCCTATTAAGCAAGCTTGGTTAATACAAAAAGTAAGAAAAGCGCTATTGAACTCAAGAGAGTTGAGAGTTGATTTTACAAATGAAATAGTAAGCCTAGAAATTTCAGCAGATGCGATACGAGCGACGAATAAAGAGTTGATCATTGAATCAAACGTTGGACTAGAAAAAGATGTTGTGGTCGAAGTTGAAATAATTGAAAAAATGCCGAGCGGAATATTTAATACAGAAGAAGTTAAAAATGGGCACAAAGTAGCTTTTTTAAAATCTAGCGAAAAATCAAAGTATAATAGATACGGAACATTTGAAACGGTGTTGTCGGTGGCAGGTGTAACTCAAGATGAAAAGACTCGCATTAAGCTTCTGAAAAGTTTTTGGAGATTTGATGAGTAATGTAATTTCATTTTTTGCAAATGAAGAAATTGCAGAAAACAATTTAAGTAAGGATGCTTTGAAGCATCATAACTATGATTTGTTTTATAGTGCTCAGAGCGTAGCGGAGGCCTTTTCGTTAAAAAAATACGATGTATTGATTATAGATCTTTCTGGATTTTCAGAATTATCCAGGCAATCAGAAGCAGATTGGATTATTCACTATGTGAGAGTAATTCAAAAATCAAAAATCCCTATTCTTGCATTGATTAACACGCTCACAAGGGCACAGCTAAATCATTTTCTTGAAATTGGAGTAGATGATTTTGTTTATTTACCAATAGATGTTAGCTTTTTTACTAGTAAGATTACCGATATATCGTCTGGAAATGTTAAAGTTTCAGATTCTTTGAAAATTCGTGCAATCGACATAGAAAGCGTTAAGCTTAAAATGAATTTTAAAATTAAGTCTATTTCAGAATCAGGTATCGAACTTGAAGCATCGTCATATCTTGCACGAGGGACTAAAGTTAGAATTAGTTCGGCCCTTATAAAATCAATATTTAAAAAAGATTCAATTAATGTGATTGCTGCTTCTTTTTCTACCATTTCTGATGGGGTTTATCTTAATCTCTGCGAGCTTGATCCAAATTCAAAAGATGAAAGTAATTTATTAAAATTGTGGCTTAGTGAAAACTCTATTGGGGCAAGTTAATGATTGATTTTGATTTAGCTGTATTAAAAAAAATTGAAAACTTGCAATTTGATGTCAAAGAACCCTTTGATAACTATTTGTCACGTCTGCTAAGTTTATTAAAAAACATATTAAAGGTAGATTCAGCTTTTATTTATTTAATTCCAGACGTTGCTCAAAATTTAAATTCGATAGAATATTTTATTCATGATCAATCAAAAATGCATCGTTTTATAAGTAATTCGAAAACACTTAGTATTGATATAAATGAATTAAGAGATAGTGCAGACAGTTTTATCTATGATCCCGACCTGATCGTTAATATTGAGCGTTTTTTTATATCAAAGAAAGGAATCTTGATTAAACCAATTGTCGCTCATGGTAAATACTTTGGAGGAATTGGTGTTTTTGATATTAAAAATATTGTGCATCTTGATGATAATCAGAAAAACGTCATAGAAATTATATTAATGCATTTTGTTCATTCATTGTCTCTGTCACATCAAAAATATGAGAATGCTGAATACTTAACTCGAATTCAACATATTAATGATGTTTACAAGGTCGCTTTAGATAAATCTAGTTATATTCTTTTTTCAGACAGAAAAGGATTATTAACATATGCAAACGAAGCCTTTTTGAATATTTTGAAATTTCAAAGTAAGGATATCTATAATGAAAAAATAGATAATTTAATTTTATTGCCCAATAGCACTATTGCATTAAGAGATATTTTAACCCTTGTTTTAAATGGTCAGATTTGGTCTGGGGAATTAGTTTTGAAAGAAGATTATAATTTAGATTTTTGGTTAAAATCAACCATTATTCCTCATAAAGGAATTGATGGTAAGGTCTCTCAGGTTGTTTTTGTTTGTTATGATATTAGCGCGCAAAAAGCTGCTACCAACGAATTGCTAAAGGCAAAATCAATAGCCGAGGAAGCGGCAAATACCAAATCCTTCTTTTTGTCAAATATGAGCCATGAAATACGCACACCTCTAAATGCCATAATTGGTATAGTTGATATATTTGGTGAAGATCGGTTATCTGTAGAGCAAAGAAGAAATTTAAGTATTTTGCGAAATGCCTCCCAAAATCTTCTGGCAATTGTGAATGATATTCTCGATTTTTCTAAAATAGAATCTAATATGCTCGATATTGTTCAAAGTGAATTTATTCTGAGGGAATCGATTGAAGAACCATGCCTTTTGCATTCTCAGAACGCAATTAAAAACAAAGTTCAGATCTATTGCCAGGTTGATCCTCAAATTGACAATTTAGTAAAAGGCGACAGAACAAGATTGGAGCAAGTCATTTCAAACCTAGTTTCTAATGCGATTAAATTTACTCATAACGGTAAAGTTGTTATTTCTGTAAAATCAAACAATACAAAACATGCTGGAAATTATTTATTTGAAGTTCGCGATACTGGTGTTGGAATGAGCTCCACGGATATAACTAAACTTTTCAAACCTTTTTCTCAGATAGGCCAAGACGTTGCCAAAAAGGCCAAAGGCACAGGCTTAGGACTCGCGATCTGTAACAAATTAGTAAATTTAATGGGAGGAGAGATTTGGATTGATAGTATTAAAAATGAAGGAACTTCAGTGTTTTTTACGATTAATTTTTCTGCAGATAGGCCTATTGCAGAAACACTATCGAGAACAAGCTTAAACCTTGAGCATAAAGAGAGAAATGCATACTTGTGTAACGATATAATTCTTCTTGAGATCATGCATGCATTTGACAAAAGGTTAAATTCTAATTCATTGGTATTTAAAGATTTAATCTCATTAATTGAGTGGTTTGATTTTCATATGAGTGACGAGCGGATTAATTTAATTTTAGACGTTGGGTGTTTGGGAGATGTTCCCATAGATATGATTAAAGAACTTACGGGAAAGTATACTCAAATTAAAAAAGTTGTTGTTTTAAATACAACAGGATCAAAGGAGGTCGAATACGCATCCAAGGAATCTGGCTTTATCCATCTGAATTCGTCGCCTGTTTTAAAAAATGAATTTATTTCTGCTATCAATGGTCAAATTGCAAAAGTAAGTTTTTCTAATACCTCCTATGATTCAGAAGAAGATTTGAATCTTAAAATTCTTCTTGTTGATGATGTTGAAGATAATAGAACATTGGTTAAAGCATATTTGAAAAAATATAATTGTGAAATCACTGAAGCTGATTCAGGAATTCTTGCGATTGAATTATTTAAAAAAAATCAATTTGATGTGGTATTGATGGATATACAAATGCCCGAGATAGATGGGGTTACTGCCACTAAGCAAATACGACAATATGAAGGAAAGCTAGGGCTTACCCCTGTTGTAATTGTTGCACTTACGGCTTTTGCTCAAGATGAAGAGCGTTCGTTGTTTTTAAATGCTGGTTGCAATTTTCACCTGTCTAAACCAATTAAAAAAACCGTTTTAATAAAATCTCTTGAAGGAATTTTAAAGAGTAAGAGGGTGAGTTAGTTGTTATGAAAGAAAATAAACGATATCTTTCATTGGATAGTAAGTTGTTTATTGCTGTGGCGATCATCAGTCTCTTTGCGTCTTTAGTTATTTCAAGTTTTAACTTGTATATTAATTACAACAAGGAAAAAAATGAACTTTCAGCACGTATTAAGGAAGTTCGAAATCTTTTTGATGAGTCTTTGGCGCTAGCGCTTTGGAATATGGATGAAACGGTTCTTCGTGCTCAATTAAAGGGAGTGATATCTCAAAGCGTAATCTCCCGAGCTGTTGTTTATGATGATTTTTCTAAGAAAGTAATGGAAGAATCGAAAAATTATTATTCAAATAGAAATTACGATGTTCAGAAAATAGAATTATTTTATAAGAATGATCAAAGCACATCTAGAATTGGTAGTTTGCATATCTATATTGACGAAACTTATCTTAAAAATGAGGTTTTGAGCTCTGTTGTGACTGTCTTTGTTGCGAGTATGATTACCAACTTATTAATAGTTTTTGCAGTCTTTTTTATCTTTAGATCCTTAGTTGTTAAGCATTTAAAAAAAGTTACATTGTTTTTAACCCAAAGGCCTACTCGTGATCCATATACTGGTAATCTGACTCTTGATCGAGTTACTAATATCGACGATGAGTTAAGTGTTTTGGTAGAATCCATTAATTCATACCTAAAAAATTCTCGAGAATTTAAAAATCAAATCATGGCACTAAAAATAAAAGCAGAAGAATCTAATCGTTTAAAAGGATTGTTTTTGGCCAATATAAGTCATGAGCTTCGTACACCTCTTGGTGCAATAATCGGTCTAATTGACGTTATTGAAGAAACTAAAAATGATGAAGAGAGAAAACAATTTATACGCGTTCAAAGTAAAGCGGCCTCTCAATTAATGAGCCTTGTTAACGATGTTTTAGATCTGACCAAAATTGAAGCTTCTGAGTTTAAGCTTAGATTTGAGCGATATAGCTTGATTGATACTATTTATTCTTGCTCATCGATGCTTGAAAGAGATTTTAAAAATAATAACAATAAATGTGTTGTTTATGTTAGTTCTTATTTTCCTAAGTTTGTTATGGGGGACGAGGGGAGAGTTACTCAAATTATCTTAAACCTTTTAACGAATGCTAATAAGTTTACTGAAAATGGAAAAATAACCGTTTCGTTAAGTACTGCACACAAAAATATAGTAATTGAGATCATTGATACGGGTATTGGGATTTCAGAGGAAATGCAAGTAAAAATATTTGAACCCTTTGTTCAGGCAGAAACATCAACACAAAAAAACCGTCGAGGATTTGGGATTGGTTTATCAGTTACAAAAAAGATTGTGGAAGTACAAGGTGGGGAATTGTTGTTGGCGAGTTCAGTTGGTAAAGGAAGTACTTTTAAGGTTATTTTGCCGTTAATTGAAGCCTCTAATATTGAGTTAACTACAGATGTAGATTTAGCTCAAAATTCCTCGCGTGAACAAGATGCAGACTCTTTTGAAAAGCTAAATATTCTAATTGTCGATGATACTGAAGAAAATAGAATTCTTTTGAATGCTTATTTAAAAAATACCGACCATCGCTTATTCTTTGCTCACGATGGCCAGCAAGCAGTTGATCTCTATAAGAAGGAAAATATTGATTTGATCTTTATGGACATTCAGATGCCCGTAATGGATGGCTTTACTGCAATATCTGAAATTCGAAAATTAGAGTCTTTGGAAAATGGAAGAAGGGGAGATGTTCCTGTATTCATCGTAGCTCTTTCTGCATTTCAACAAAAAACAGACATCGAAAGAGCATATATTGTCGGGTGTAATGAATATTTGTATAAGCCAATACAAAAGAAAAAATTTTTAGAGTTTATGCGTAATTATGCTAGAAAACTAAAAAAAGTTTCTTAATTGTTTCAATTATTTTATTGAGAAATTTTTCTTTAGTACTAAGTCATCGCGTGTAATGCTTCCCCCCTTTGGCGTTTTAAAACCAGTAGGTAGTGTTTTTCGATCTATGGGAGTATTAAAGGTTGGATAAGTAAATGCATCAACCGCAATTTCTTCGTTGAAATCTACAATTGTAAAAGAATAATCTGAGGTTTTTTTTGTACCAATGTATTTTCTTGGACCACCACCAAGGCATGCTTGACTCACAAAGCGAACCCCTTCCCACATTGCTGGATAATAAGCATGTTGGTGTCCTGATAGAAATAGTTTTACACCATTGGCCTTAAGCATTTTAAAAACAGAATTATTTTTATCGGCGATAAAGTCGTTTTCTCGGTTTATGGCGATTGGGTGCATTGGATAATGCGAAAACACAACTTTGTGTTTGTATTGATTAGAATTCTTACTTTGATTTTCTAGCCATATTTTTTGCTGATTACTCAACTCTAGTTGTGTTGTTGCATCAATCGCCATAAAAAATACATTTTTAATAACAAATGAGTAATAGAAAGGAAAATTTTCCATCGATACTAATTGTGTTGAGGGATTTTTTGAAAGAAAATCCTTATAGTAGTCGGTCCATTCTTCCTTGTAAGTATTTCGTTCAATTTCAAAGCCTTTCCATCCTGGAGCATCATGGTTTCCGGGAGCAACGAATAAGGGGAGGTTACTTTGCATTAATGGTATGGTGACAGTATCTCTGAAACCTTTCCACATTGCTTTGTAGTCTAAGCCTTTTTTTTCTCCAGATACCATATCACCTGTAACTAAAACTGCATCAGGTTTCAATTCTTGTATTTTTTCTACAGCTTTATGCACTCTAATTGAATAAAGTGATGAGCCATAGTCACCATTCATGTCAGATATTATAGCAATCCTAAGTGGAGAATCTGAATTAAGTTTGACGTTGGCCAAACTATGAGAGCAGAAGGAAGAGATAATTAATAAGTTGTAAATTAAAAAGTTTTTCATACATTCCTCCATGAACGTACTTTGCTTGCAAATTTATTTCGAAATACTGCAAACTCTTTAATTTATTTCATCATTTCTATGAATTCTTACAAGACGCAGCTTGTTGAGATGGCGTTTTTATCAGTTTTTTCCTCTAGGCCATTTTTAACAGATTGTAGGTCAAATTTAAGTTTCTTATTTTGGCACTTCATTTTTAAAGAGTTAGCAATATAGTTGATATTATCAGTTAAGTTATTTAGTTCTTTATTGCTTAAACTTAAAACATCTTTGAAATAGATAAAAACTCCGAGCTCAGAATTAAAATCATTTTGTAGTTGAAGTAGCTTTGTGTATGTTTTTGGATTGATATGGTAAATCATCTCTACGAGTTTTGTCATGCGCATGAAATTTGTTGAGCCCGGCAAAAGTGCTGCATCGTTATCATTTAAAGCAATTCTTTGAATAACTTGTTCATTTGTATTTTTTGATATTTTTTCAATTTCGTGAAAAGGGAATTTATCATCAAGAGATTTACTTTCGATATTTTTATCTTCTAGAGTGTATTTATACCATTTAGATGAAATATTTAGATTTCTATCTTCTTGACCTAGTATCGTATCTAAAATGGTCATTTCTACTATTTCATTCATCCAGGATTTCATTTGCAAAACGGAGATAAGACTTAAGCCTTTATTCATTTCTGCGAGTCTTGCTAAAACCTCGTAATTTTTTTTGCCAAAAATGCCACCCGAAAATTTTTTAAGATTTTTTTTAATATAATCAGGATATTCCTTTAGTGCTTTGTTAATGGCCTCATCTATGTGAGCATCAGTTTTTAGTGCCATAAATGCAGGTGTTTCTGCAAACTCAATGGTAGATTGTTTTCCCCAGGAAGAATTAATACCATCAACTAATGGGCCCACATCTTCTCCAGAATCTTTGGTGAGGATACCTTGAACCGTTGTTAAGTCTTCATTAAAAAATACATCTTTTTTAGAATAAGATTCTTTATTTTTATGTGCATTGAGATTTGCAATCCAAGCGTATTTGATAGCGCCTTTATTTGTGTATGCGTTCCCTTGAAGAGATAAATTGTAATGCACAGTATGATCGATCTCTCTATAAATACTAACTGGAACTATTAAACTTGTATCAAAATAGCGCGATAAGTGATAGTAGGCCAAACTTGATTTATGATAGGTACTGGATGTTTTGGACTCCCACATGGTTGTCTTAAATTTGGCAAGTTTCTTTGCCTGCTTGTTTTTTCCATTCGGGCAAATTTTTTTTTCAAATTCTTCTTTGTTTAAATTTGTACTTTTTACATCGTATACAATTACTCCTGGTGAAGTACTCCAGGTTTTTGCACATAATGCCACATCAGATGGATGATGAAGATCAATTGCACAAAGTTTTTTTTCTAATTCAATATCCTTTTTTGAATATTTTCCATCTGGTAATTTTTCAAGTATCACGCATCGTTCTGTTGAGGTCGGAGCTTGAAATTGAACCATTTCACCACGAGTTAATACTCTTGCATTTATATTAGGAATTAAAAATAGAGATCCATAAGACACAATGATACATAGGGATTTATGCATGTTATTCTCGTTTTTTTTATATAAAATTTGGTACAGATATAACACAGATAAATAATTTTGTTTGATGGTAAGTAATTTTTTCAGTTTAATTGATCAAATTATGGTATTTGGGTTAGATTACAATTATTAAGTCATTAATAATAGGGACAAGATTAGCCATGATACACCAAGAATCTGAATTTACGCTTAACAATTACCATGAACTTTTGGATAAAAAAACCAAGGCCATTGAGTTAAAATTTTCATCACTTGTTGACTTAAAAAATATCCCTTACACAATACATTCTTCTAGTTTTATAAATTATCGTATGCGCGCAGAGTTTAGAGTCTGGCATGATGGTGATGGTTTTGATTTTGTGGTTTTTGATAAGGAAACCAAAAAAATTATAAAGCTAAATTCATTTCCGCCAGCAAATTTATTAATAAATTCGGCAATGATGATATTAAGAGAAAAAATTAACTCTGAGGTTTTAAAAAGAAAATTATTTCAAATTGATTTTCTTTCAACTTCAACTGATGAATTGTTAATTTCTCTAATTTACCATAAAATTTTGGACACAAATTGGGAAAAGGAAGCACAGTTCTTAATGGAAGATTTACAGCGTCTGCTAAAAGAGAAGTGCGGTAGAAGAGTGGTGGTTAAAATTATTGGGCGTGCGAGGAAGCAGAAGTTTGTTCTCGTTGATGATTTCGTTGTGGAGAAGTTTGACTGCGGCGGTCAGGACATTTTTTATAAACAAGTTGAAAATTCATTTACGCAGCCAAATTACGAAATTGCTCAAAAAATGCTTTCATGGGCATTGGAAAAAACTAAGGAATCTAGAGGTGATTTGTTAGAGATGTACTGTGGAAATGGAAATTTTTCACTTTATTTATCGAGAAATTTTAAAAACGTATTAGCAACAGAGATATCTTCTAGTTCGGTAGAAGCTGCTTTGTACAATATAGAAGTTAATAATATTAAAAACGTTAAGGTTATTCGTTTATCGGCAGAAGAATTCACTGAAGCCGTGAGAGGTGATCGAGAGTTTAAACGATTAAAGGATGTAGATTTAAAGTCTTATCAGTGTGAAACCATTCTTGTTGATCCACCTCGTTCGGGTCTTGATGATAAAAGCTTAGAAATGGTTTCTAAATATGATAAAATTATCTATATATCTTGTAATCCAGATACATTATATCTAAATCTTTTAAAATTAAATCATTCTCACTTGATAGAGTCTTTCGCATTGTTTGATCAGTTTCCATTTACTGATCATATCGAAGTTGGCGTCGTCTTACTTAAAAGAACAATGGCCTAGAATACTTTATCGAGTACTTTGATTAGCCATTTTTTCCAAAAAATAATTTTTTGTTCTTCGGTTATTTGGCGGGAAATTTTCATATAATCCTTGTATACTTCACCCATCTCTTTTGTAAAGTTCGAGTCATTGACCACGACACCATTTTCAAGGTCATGATAAAAACTTCTTTTGTTTAAATTAACTGAACTTATAAATGAAACTTCATCATCTATCATGAGAAGTTTCGAATGCAGGATTACCTTTGGCTCAGTGTATTCATAGACTTTAACTTTATTTGAAAATCTATTCACTCCATCTTTGTTTACAGCTCCGAGAATAAAATCTGCAGTATCACCTTCAAGATCTAAACGAGTAATGATTGTTACGTCGACTCCTCTTTGAATCGCTCGGTCAAGAGCATCGCCAATTTCTTTTACAGGCCTAAAATAAGGTGAGCTGATTAGTATTTTCTTTTTGCTTTGATCAATTAATTTTGCATAAAACTGGTTTAAGTTAGCACCATCTTTAAACGGAATTGAAATATAATGCCGAAGTGTTTGATTTGGTGTGGCCGAAACATCGTTTCGCTGTATAACTAAACTAGGAGTTTTCATTACTAGATTCTCTTTATTAATATGATAGAAACTCAGGTAGTGACGAACCATGCTCTCTACAAAGTTTTGTCCACGAACAACCATTTCAAAATCACGCCAATAGGCCCAAGATTCATCTCCTTTTAAGTAATTTACGATTTCAGGGAACTTAGAAACATCTACTGGTTTTTTAAAAACAAATCCATCGTGGATATTACGTCCTCCAATGATTGCCATTGAGTGGTCATTGTTTTCTTTAGAGTAGGTAATAAAAAGTTTAACATGGTTGGTTCTATGTAATTCTGAAAATTTTGCTCCACCTTTTTGAGATTTATCAAACTCATAGCGAACAAATTTGATATTCGGGTGCTTGGCCATTAATTTTTCATACATTAGTTTATCTTTATCTAAAGAAATTACGTCTGAAACAATGACTCTTACAAACGCACCTTGATCTGCGTGATAGGCCATTAGACGACCTAATAGCGTTCCATAGAAATCCCCTCTAAAAACCAGGTATGAAACAAGAATTGCGTCTAACTTAGGAGCTTTACTAAAATCTAATTCCGCATAGGGATTACCATTTGTAACAAAATCTTTGGGCAATTCACGTCCTAAGAGCTCAGTTACTCTAGCGTGTAGTGAATCCTCAGGTTCTGGCAAAATTCTAATATTCTCATAACTAATAGGACATGTCATATTGGTAAAGTCATTAGTATCAATAAATTGATAGCTATTTTTTTTAGTAGCACACACTTCCGTTGTTGATAAAAGCTCTTCAAAAGTTTTGAGTTTTTTATTTTCGTTAACTAATTTGAATTGATATTCTTGTCCATTTGTTTCGGTTGAAAGAGAAAATTTCACGATACATTCAGTAAGATTACTATTAAAAATAAGATCGCGATGGTCATTTTCAATCTTTTTATCACCTAGGGAAAATTTTAGCAGTTCATTTGTCTTTACTTTTTTGGTGTAGAGTCCGTATTTGATTTGGAATGGAGATTTACAGCTCATTTCCATTTCTAAACGAGGTTTATCTTCCTCACTTGTGAATGATGTATAGTTTTGATTTGAAAAAATCTTATGAGTTAATCTTAGTCTTGTTTCCTTAGCTTCATAAGTAGAAAGACTAAAGGAAGCATTATTCTTTTGAGAGTAGAGATTTAAGTCTTGAAGCTCTATTGCTTCTTCTTCAATTCTCCATTCTTTTTTAGTATGTGCTAGCGAAAAGAGCTCTCCACTTTGAAGAGAATTTATTTTTCCCTCCAGTTTAATTATTTCGTTGTTAATCTTACTAACTTCTTCTTCTGTTTGTAGCAATAAGCTATCTTTCCCTTTTTTTTCGTAATGAACACTTTGTGCATTTAGTTCAATTTTTTTTTGCTTTAAATTTAATATGCTTTGAAGAGTGGCGGAATCATCAAGGGTTTCGATAGAACTTGGTTGACGGTATTTTTGATGTGAACAAGAGAGAAGAAATATACTAGAACAAAGACAGATGTTTATTAATTTTTTTCCAGCATCACATTTTTTTGCCATGATTTCACCTCGGGTATAGGTTACTCATCGGCTTCTTATGTTGATTTATTTAGTCGAAAAACGGGTAAGGGCATAATTTCAAGCCCTTACCCTATGTTAGCGAAAAAAGTTAAGGTTTTATTCCTTTATGTGTTTCCACTATTTTATGAATAATATCTTTTACTGACATGGTTGAAAGCACCCCTGGGGCGATTATATTATCGTAAAGTTTTGGAAGTTTTTCTAGCCTGTCAAAAAATTGTAAATTTTTATTAGCATTAACTTCATCAACTTTTTTGACTGGGGTGAAGTGAGGTGCTGTAGTTAGCACTTCAGGGGATTCGTTGATGAGAGTGTTTATTGCGCAAACAACTTCAACGAAGCGATCCAATTCTTTTTTGGTAAACGACTCAGTTGGTTCAATCATAAGTCCAAACTGTTCAGGGAAAGCTACCGTGGGAGCGTGTAGACCAAAATCAAGGAACAACTTTCCGATTTTTGCAATGGCAGTGGCCTTCGGTGTTCCAGCTTTTTCTATTCGTTCAAAAGTTTCTTTAGAGATTGTTAAAATAAATTCGTGCATGCGTGGTACGTTTTCACAATTCTCTGGAAGTGAGGGATAATATTTTTTTAACTCATTAAATAAGTAAACGGCAGACAGTACTGCAACTGCAGACATTTTTCTAGTTCCTTCACTTCCTAGAGATTTAATATAGGTGTAAGCTCGAACTTTATGGGCAAAGTTCCCATAATGTCTATGGAAAAAGCCTATGGATTTTTGGGCCTTTACTGGCACAAATATTTCGCCACGTTTTTCTATTTGGAAACCCGGTAGGTAAGGAATTAGCTTTTCAGATACCGCAACAATACCATCTCCAGGTCCTCCGCCGCCATGAGGAATAGTCCATGTTTTATGGAGATTATTATGAACAGCATCGACTCCCATTTTATTTAAATCGATCCACCCTGCAATTGCATTCATATTGGCGCCATCCATATAGACTAAGCCGCCAACTGAGTGAATGAGATCACTCATTTTTTTGAAATCGGCCTCAAAGACTCCAGATGTATTAGGGTTTGTTACCATAACTCCAGCAATACGTTTGCCGTGTTTTTGCACTTCTTCAGTTAATTGTGTGAAGTTAATTTGTCCACTAGCGTTTGCCTCTATGGTAACTATTCCAAACATTACGCCATCGATTGTTTTTGTGGTGTAACCTGCATAGGTGGCAGTTGCAGGGTTAGTACCATGAGCAGATTTTGGTATGAGAATTATTTTTCGTTGTGCTTCTTCACCACGGTCTCGGTGATAGGCTTGAAAAAGTTTTAGGCCAACTAATTCTCCTTGTGCACCTGCAACGGGCTCAGTTGTAACACCAGGAAGGCCAGTAATTGATTTAAACATTTCCTGAATTTGCCACAATACTTCTAGGGATCCTTGTGCATCTTCAATTGGAGCTTGGGGATGGATGTCTGTAAAGCCAGTTAATGAAGCGGCCCAATCATTGATATGAGGGTTGTACTTCATTGTACAAGAACCTAGTGGATAAATATTATCGTCTGGGCTTACGTTTAAGTTTGCTAGTTGAGTATAGAAATCTTTAAGTTCATTAAGAGAGTAGTTGGGAAGATCAACTATTGTTTTTCGCTTAAAGTTTTCAGGTATTTCCGGAAGGTCTTCATCGTTTTCAAGATATTCAAATAGACTATTAAAAAACATTTCTAATTGATCGAGATGTTCATCGTTATGAATATCAAAAAAAGATAAAAGTAATAAGTTACGACCATCATTGATTCTAGTTGTAACATCAACTCCTAAATGAAGTCCTTGAAGGCGCGCTTTTTCGATTAGGGATTTAGCGGTTACTGGAATTTCCAGGGTGAATTCGTTATAGAAAGGCGTAAATGGGAAAGCCAACTTCACTCCTTTAAATTGAGTAAGTGTTCGAGACATTTGGATTGCATAGTCTCTAGCGATTAGATGTGATTCTTTCATGCCTTCTTCACCGCGATTTAAAATACTTGCTCCTGCAATGGTGGCGATAAAAGATTGGTTAGAACAGATGTTTGAGGTCGCTTTCTCGCGGCGAATATGCTGTTCGCGAGTTGAGAGCACCATGCAAAGGGAGTCTTTTCCGTCAACATCTTGGGCCTTTCCAATAAATCTTCCTGCTGTTTGACGAATGTCGTTTTTATTATTGTCGTTAAATCTAATACCAAATATTCCTAATCCTGGGCCGCCAAAATTTGGTGCAATTGCCAGATGCTGGCCTTCACCAACTAACATATTTGCTCCTTGTGAATTGGAGCCAAAGTCCGTAGGAGGGATAAGACCGTCGGTTGCTAAAAGCATGGGATCAATTATTGCGATTGATTGAATATTTTCACGAGAACATAAGTCGGTTAAAGTGTGAACGTCTTCTAGGTTTCCAAAGTTATTAACTTGGGGAAACACCATGCAGGCAGTGCGACCTTTATAAGTCTCAAGAAGTTCCTCTACTTTTTGCATATCAAGTAATCCTGTTTTTTTATCGACAGGAATTGTGATGATATTTAAATCGGTTTCTGTTGCTAAGGTTTTTAAAACTTCTATGTCTTGGGGGTACATTGATTCAGCGACAAGAGCGACATTTGAATTTTTTACCAGTCTTGTTGCTGTATTGATGGCCTCAAACATAGTTGTAGAGCGGTCGTAAAATGAAGCGTTGATGGCTTCAAACCCGGTAAGCATTGATAACGTGGATGAGTATACCCAAAGTGTGTGTAATGTTCCTTGAGATCTTTCTGGCTGGTAAGGAGTGTAGGCAGTGGTGAGACCTCTAAGATTACAAACGTAAGGGACAATTTCTTGAACCTTGTAATTTTTTAAGCCGTCCCCAATAAAGCTAGTCTTGATATTATTCTTTTTTGCTAAATCATCGAGGTGTCCTATGAGATCATTGTAATCGAGGGCTTCTGTCACAAAAGGAGCTTGTTCAAAATGCACTGATTTATCGATATGGGAGTAGAGGTCTGAAAAATTTTTAATCTTAACTGCATTCATCATATCACTGATGTCTTTATCATTGGCCGAAATGTAGTATTGAGTTAATTCTCGCGGTAATGATTTTGGGTTGAAGTCCAGTTTAGAAAAATTGTTTTCTTTCATATAAATCCTTTGTATTGAAAATTTGAAATAAATGTGTTTTTAGAAAATTCCCCATAAATTTAACTCTAATTCAACACTTCATCTAGAAATATTTCCTCGTATCTCTTATACTTTAGCTAACTATGATAAAACTTCCCCTAATTCTTACTTCGACAGAAGACGTAAATTCATTTTTTGGCCTTTTTCCAGTAAATTTTCTGGGCAATGCAACAGATTTTGCATTGAAATACCTAGATATTCGCTTAGATGGTTCTGCGAAGGTTCAAAGAGGATTTCTCGATAGTTGTATTTCTTTAGAGCGAATGGGGTTATTTTTAAGTGGAGATGGTCTGTTTTTAGTTGATACAGATAAGACTGCTATGACTATGAATTTGACCGAAACCTTTCATGGTATCGCCATGGGTTTAGGAAGTGATCCACTAGTAAGAGCTTGCAGCTTGAAAGGTCAAAAGAATAATGAGATTGTGGTTTTTGATTTCTCTGCGGGAACATTAAGAGATTCCCTGCATTTATTAAAAGCTGGGTTTAAAGTTGTGGCCTTTGAACGGCACCCTATTGTTTACATCCTTTTAAAAAGTGCACTTTTAAAATCTGAATTTATAGATGATTTAAAATTGTTTTTTGGTGATCCTTTAAACTTAGGAACGAATTTTTTTGAAACACAAAATTTAAAGGCACCAGAAATTATTTATTTTGATCCCATGTTTGAAGGCACACTGGAAAAAAGCGCAAAGCCTCGCAAGGAAATGCTGTTGTTTCATAAGCTTTTTTTGGAGAGGTACAGTTTATTAAAAGATTTAAAATTAGATAATTCTAATGAGGCAATTTTAGAGTTTGCTCAAGAATTTGCTCAGAATAAAGTTGTTGTTAAACGAGCTCCAAAAGCCCCAGTTTTAAAAAAACCAACTTTTGATTTTCTTTCTAAAACAGTGCGCTTTGATGTTTACGATGTAAGTTTTAAATTTAAAAAATAAAGAGTTACTCATGTTAAAAAAATTACTGTCACTTAAAAAAAATGCTCTCATAGAAATCATTTCACCCGCAAGTGGATGTAGTGTTGATCAAATTAGACGGGGGGTTGAGTCTCTCACTAAATGGGGTTTAAGTACAAGAGTTTGGATGATTGAGGAAAATGGCCATCCTTTTCATTCGGATGATGATGAGTACCGCCTTTTTTCATTGGTTGAAGCAATCAAGAGAGATGAGAGTTCACTGATTTGGAGCCAGCGTGGCGGATATGGTGCCCAGCGCTTAATTCCTGCACTCTTGAAAATGAAGAAACCAAAGAATGCAAAGGTATTTATTGGTTACAGTGATATGACCATTTTGCATTTATTTTTTAATCAAAAATGGGGATGGAAGACTATTCATGGACCAATGCTTTCTACTTTTTCTAATCAAAATTTTTTAAAAAAAGATTTAAATGAATTAAAGAATTTGTTATTCAAAAGTAATCAATTTAAGTTTACGGCAAAATTAACGGCCCTCAATATTACGGCCAAAAATCAACAAAATAATGTTTTTAAAGGTGAGCTTTTAGGGGGAAATTTAAGTGTGTTTGAGCAGGCAATTGGCACCAAGCTTCACCCTAAAACGAAAGGAAAAATTCTTTTTTTCGAAGATGTTGGTGAGCGCGGCTATCGCATTGATCGCATGCTTAATCATTTAGAGCAGGCGGACATTTTTAAAGGAGTAAAAGCGGTGATTTTTGGTGAATTTACCGATGCCCATGAAAAATCCGGAGATGACTATTCTCGCTTTGCTTTGCTGCGTTTTGCTGAAAAACAAAAAATTCCAGTCTTTGAAATGAAAGAATTTGGCCATGGCAATCGCAATCGACCTTTAGTCGTTGGTGGCAGATACGAAATTGTGAAAAACAAACTTAAATTAGTTGAGTTTTAAACCCCTTAGTTTCTAATATTTTTGCCATTTTTTGACGATGATCCCCTTGGATTTCAAGCGTTAAAATTGCTTTTTCAGGCCGTATTTCCTCTTTTAGTGTTCCTCCTGTACCTAGTTTATTTTTTAACTCTTTCAAAAGTGCTTCAAAATAACTTCTCTCATAGGGCAAATCGATCATTTCCGAGACTATTTTCCCTCCTTTTTGATTTTTTAGCAGTCGAATTTTTATTTTTACACCGCTAGGGTCAAAACCATGTTTTTTGATTTCAGGTTTTTTATTGGGTGCAGTGGGTATATCTGTAGCTTTTCCTTCGGGTAAGAATTGTTTCAAATCTTTTAAACTTGCCAGTGGTTTTTTTGTCATTTTCGTTTTCTTCTTAGGGGTTCTTGGTATATCCTATCTTATCATTGAATGATTGATCTAAAAATACCTTTTATTGGAGCTCGTTGTGGGAAATTCTTTTAAGAATACAAATAATAAATATGCAGTTTATGGAATTGGTAATGCTCTAGTAGATATGGAGTTTGAAGTCACGACAGATTTTTTAAAAAAAATGGAAGTTGAAAAAGGATTAATGACTCTGGTCGATGAAGATAGGCAAAAACACTTAATGCAAAATATGAATGGTCTTCAACATAAAAGAGCGGGGGGCGGATCCGCTGCAAATACCATGGTCGCTCTCTCAAACCTAGGAGCTAAGGGATTTTATTCATGTAAAGTTAGCAATGATGAAACAGGTGATTTCTTTTTAAAAGATTTAAAAGAAGCAGGCCTTGCGACAAATCTTAATGATAAAAATCGTGCTAGCGGTACAACTGGAAAGTGCATGGTAATGGTTACTCCAGATGCTGATCGAACAATGAATACTTTTCTTGGTATAACTTCAACTTTTTCGGTTGAGGATTTAGTAGAAGAAGAAATTAAAAATTCAAAAATGCTCTATATTGAAGGTTATTTAGTTGCTAGTCCTACAGGGAAACTCTCTGCCGTTTGTGCTCGTGAGATTGCAGAAAAAAATGGTGTGCTTAAAGTTTTGACTTTTTCAGACCCAAATATGGTTCTTTATTTTAAAGAAGGACTTATGGAAATGATTGGTGATAGGCCACTAGATTTACTTTTTTGTAATGAATCAGAAGCATTAGCTTTTACGGGTAAAGCTCATTTAGAAGATGCCCTTTTTGAACTAAAAAAGATTACTAGGTGCTATGCAGTTACCACTGGTTCAAAAGGTGCTACTTTATTTGATGGTGAAAAAACAATTGAAGTTGTGACCATGCCTGTAGAGGCCATTGATACAAATGGAGCAGGGGACTTATTTGCTGGTTCATTTATGTATGCACTATCAGAGGGGAAATGTTTTGAGGAGGCAGGGCGATTTGCTTGCGCTGCTGCTTCTAAATTAGTTACGCAGTTTGGAGCTCGTCTTGCAAAGAATGATTTATTGGAAATTAAAAAAACATATTATAAGTAATTTAATATCTAGGAAATAGAAGATGAAAAAAAGAATTTTTATACGTGAACTTTTTAAGTCTAAACCAGTTGATGAAGTTGTTACTGTAAAAGGATGGATCCGTTCGATTCGTAACTCGAAAAAATTTTCGTTTATGGTTTTAAACGATGGATCAGATCAGGAAAATTTACAAATTGTTATTGATGCAGAAATGTCAAATTATGCTGATGTAGCTGGTCTATTAATGGGATCAGCAGTTTCTGTGACGGGGAAAATTGTTGCGAGCCTTGGTAAGCAGCCAATCGAAATGCAAGCGACTTCTGTCGAGATTATTGGTCGCACTGATGAATCTTACCCGCTACAGAAAAAAGGAACTTCAATGGAGTTTCTAAGAGAAGTGGCCCACTTAAGAATTAGAACTAATCTTTTTGGAGCTGTGGCACGTGTTCGTCATGAGTTAGCAATGGCCACTCATAATTTTTTCTCAGAAAGAGGATTTTATTATTTAAACTCACCAATTCTTTCGGCCGTAGATGCTGAAGGTGCAGGTGAGATGTTTGCAGTAACAAGTTTTAATTTAAAAGAGCCTGAAAAATTTCCAAAAGGAGATAAAGGCAAAGTAGATTTTTCAAAAGATTATTTTGGAAAAGAAACTTTTCTCTGTGTAACAGGTCAACTTGAGGGTGAATGTTATGCCATGGGATTAGGGCAAATCTATACATTTGGCCCAACTTTTAGATCTGAAAACTCAAACACAACTCGCCATTTATCAGAGTTCTGGATGATTGAGCCAGAGGTTGCCTTTGCTGATCTTGATGATGTGGCAGAACTAGGGGCCGATTATATTAAGTATATGATCAATCATGCCCTCACTCATTGTAGTAAAGAATTAGACTTCTTGTTAAATCACGAATCTTCAACTGTCGGTGTTGCCCATTTAGAAACGTTAAAACACGTACGCGATTCTAAATTTCAAAGAGTAACTTATACCGAAGCAATGGACATTTTAGCAAAAGCTCCTAAAAAATTTGAATACGAAATCGGATTTGGAAAAGAGCTACAAACAGAACATGAAAGATATTTAGCAGAAGAGCATTTTAAATCTCCACTGCATAAATTGAGTGGTGGTTATCGAATGA